>JAVBPP010000078.1:0-7931 GCA_031549535.1 Oscillospiraceae bacterium | reverse complement strand
CGGGTATCTGTACATTTCCGCCCACCCTGTCTGCAAGCTTTTTTGTCCGTTTTCATGCTTTTCCTTGCAGATATTTTACCACTTTTTCGCCCATCTTTCCAGTGCTTATATGGGTTTTTGGGTTGTTCGGCAGGCATTATTATAACAAAAACCTGCCTTAAAAGCAATTTTAGCTTTCAGGGCAGGTTTCGACAAATGGCGGAGAGCAAGGGATTCGGAACCCCACGAGGGTTCTCATCCGGCGCTCCGCAACAAAAAACAAAACGTGCCCGACGCGGTCGGACACATTTCATTTTTTGGCTATAGTATACAAAAAAGATATATTCTGCTTTTCGGTGTCAGACTTTGAACTCTCACAAAGTGTATTTATAAAAGGTTTTACATTTTGTTATTTTCCAATTCTTCAATACGAGTTTCCAACTCCTTAAGTTTAGATTCGTAATGCTTGGAAAATTCAAAAATAATCCAAACAATAAAACCAACCAATATAGAAATGGCAATTTCTAATAAAATTGGATCGCCAGATTCAATAAGTTTCCAACCACCGACAAAAACTAGTATATAAATAAACACGAAAGAAATTATTGTGCAAATGAGCCAGTGTAATATCATTTTCATTTTCTGATTTTTCATTAATTATTCTCCTGTCTTTCTAATTATAATAATTATTTATAGCAAAAACCTGCCGATAAAGCAACTTCAACTTTTTCGACAGGTTTCGACAAATGGCGGAGAGCAAGGGATTCGAACCCTCGAAACGCTTTAGACGTTTACACGATTTCCAGTCGTGCTCCTTAGACCAACTCGGACAACTCTCCTTGGATAACTTTAGTTATTATAGCGAAAGGGAGCAGAAAATGCAAGCGTTTTCTTTTATTGGATGTAATTTTTTTATTTGCACAGAATACGGAAAAATACTTGTAAAAATTTGTATAGCTTGCTATAATTCACATGGGTAAGAAACAAAAAAAGGATAGGTGATGTTATGCGTACATTTTGGAAACCCACGTTGGCGACGGTGCTTGCCATAACGATGCTGCTTTCTCTGTTTCCTCTTGCAGTATGGGGGCAGGAGGCCTCCGGCTATGGGCCGCGGAACATGGTGAATGTAAATGATGATATCTGGGCAAATGCGGACGAAACCATTTACCCCACCATCATCCTGCCGGGAATCAGCCAGTCCTATTCCTTTTTGGCAGATGCGGACGGCAACCCTGTTGTGAACGCCAACGGGGAGGAACTCGGCGGCGGCATGTTTATTTTGGACAGCGCAAAAACTCTGTCCATCGTGCTGAAAAACTTGGTGCCTGCGCTGCTTCTCTCCCTGTTTACACAGCAGCCCGGCAAGATGAAAGAGGCCACCGCAAAAACTATGCAGGAGCTGTTTGCGATTCAATCCACCAACAAGGACGGCACCCCGAAGAACAATTTAAAAACGGAGTTTTATGACTACCCGATATCCGGGATGACCGAGAAGCGCAAAGAGCAGTTTTATAAGGAAGCTCCCTGCGAGGCAATCATCGACCGTATCGGCGAAGACAACATTTATTTCTTTGCCTACCCCTTGATTGGCAACCCAACGGATTCCGGCAAAAAGCTGCATGAATATATCCAGATGGTCAAAACGCAACGCGGCGTGAACAAGGTTAACCTGCTAACCCTCAGCCTGGGCGGCACAATTCTGACCTCTTACCTTGATTTGAATGAGGCGGACGACGGCGTTGCGGCGAACCCCGGCGATATCAACCGCATCATCAACGCGGTTTCTCTGTTGGACGGCACTGAAATCATGTCCGACTTCTTCGCTCGCAACTTCAACCTGGAGGACGACTTCATTTTTCAGGAATTCTTCCCGATTGCCATGGGTGAGCTCTCCAGCAATTCCATGGTGGGCAGCCTTGTAAACATCCTGATTCACGCCCTGCCGCGCAAGGGGTTTGAACAAACCTTGACCGGGCTTGTGGACGGAGTGTTAGAAGGGCTGATGCTTTACAACCCGCAGTTTTGGGCAATGGTGGAAAGCAACAAGTACGAAGAGCTGGCCGCGCGTTATCTGAACACGCAGGACACGGCCATCATGCGCGCAAAAACCGACCGCTTCCAAAAAGCGAGGCTGAATCTCCGCAGCAACTTAACAAAGCTGCATGACGACTACGGTGTAATCACAAACAATCTTTGTGCCTATGATTTGCAGTTTGACGTGGGGGCTTATAATTTCTTCAGCATCATGAAATCCTCACAGACAACGAATTCCGACGCTGTGATTCAGCTTGCCTCCACGTCCCTAGGCGCAACCTATGCGCCTGCCGGGCAGACGCTGAGCGACGCATATCTGGCTGAGCATGCAGGAAACTATATCTCTCCCAACAAAGGCGTAGACGCCTCCACCTGCCTGTTCCCTGACAACACTTGGTTCTTTGAGGATCAGCACCACGAGGCAGCCGGGAACGATGTTGCCATTGAATTGATGCTGTATATCGCCGCCGGAGCGATTGACGATGTTAATTCCTGCCCGGAGCTTTATCCGCAGTTTAACTCCACCCGCACCTCGAAAAATGTGGCCCGTTCCTTAGTGCCGAAGGCCGAAGACATTCTTGCCAATCCGGCGGATTATCCCAACGCGGATGACGAAACTCTGTCTGCGTTGGAGGCTGCGCTGCAGAATGCGCTGACCATGCTGGAGCAGACAAACATCTATACAGCGCTGAATTGCGCAAATACAGAAAAGGCACTGCAGAAGGCCATTGACGCAGCAACAGGCGAGAAAAAGACTTCTTCCTTTATGGATATTTTGAATTCCATGCTGGCAAAGTGCTTTCAGTATTTAGATGCTTTGGTTTATTTGCTCGTTGGCGCCAAAGGCTTTTTGGATTAATGATTTGAATTTACATGGATAGCATGCGGGGGCAGACACAACGTCTGCCCCTTAATTATTTTTAACCATCCATTCGCCCTTCGAATAGAATAATAGTGCACAACCAGAATGAAAGGGTGAGTTAAATGGAAAACACGAAGTTTTACGCTTACGAAGAGCTGACCGACTACGGGCCTGGGCCGTTGGTGTTCAATCTACACTCCGCGGCAAAACAGAACAACGCCTTTCGCAGAGCGGTTTGGACGGGAAACCACATGCAGATGACCTTGATGAACATTACGGACGAAATCGGCTTGGAAATGCATCCAAACTTGGATCAATTTCTGCGAATCGAAGAGGGCGGCGGACTCGTAAAGATGGGTCTGGATAAGAACAATTTGAATCATCAAATGAATGTACATGCAGGCAGCGCCATTTTCATTCCCGCGGGAACATGGCACAATTTAATTAACACCGAACGGTATCCCATCAAGCTTTACTCCATTTATGCCCCTGTTCAGCATCCGCACGGCACGGTGCACAATACCAGGGCAGATGCCGAACGCGCGGAAAATGAGAATCACTAACATCCCATGCTTTACTTAAATCACGAAAAACTGGATGCCAAGCTGCAGCTATCTCTTGCGCTAACAGAAAATGAACGGACATTGCAGGGCGAACTGATGGCTGGTTACCACATGAATTCGGGCACATGGCGGCTACTAGTGAAATACCACGGGGATATTATGGCCGCTTGCGCGGGCTTAGGTGCCGCCGCTGAGCTATTGCATGAAGGGTATGCCATTATCACCCTGCCCGAGCGCGCCCTTGCATCGCTTGCTGATTGTCGGGAAATTGAATACATAGAAAAACCAAAATGCCGGCACGGCCAGCTGGTATACAACCGCTTAGACACCTGCTCCGCGCAAGTGAACCTGTACCCACCATACCAGTTGCAGGGAGACGGTGTGCTCATCGGCATAATTGATTCCGGAATCTCCTACCGCCATCCAGACTTCCTATCTCCTGATGGCGGTAGCCGGATTGTTTCGCTTTGGGACCAGAGCGCTGCCGCCGGCAGCCCTCCAAGCGGTTTCCTGCATGGTGCAGAATATGACCGGGCATTGATTAACCGTGCGTTGCGTATTCCCACGCAGGAGGCATATGCCCTGTTGCCGCATGAGGACAGTGTTGGGCACGGAACCGCGGTGGCCGGAATTGCCGCCGGGAACGGCAGCGCCAGCGCAGGACGCTATACAGGCATTGCGCCAAAAGCCGATTTGCTGGTTGTAACGCTCGGCGTACCGGATTATCACGGCTACCCCATCAGCACGATAGACATCCTTTTTGGACTAAAATATATTCTGGACAAGGCGCAAGAACTGAATCAACCTGTTGCTGTCAACCTTAGCTATGGGGCAAATTACGGTGCGCATGACGGCAGCAGCCTGTTTGAGCATGTTCTGGATGAGATGTGCCTGCGCTGGAAATGTGCAGTCTGCGCCGCCTGCGGAAATGATGCCTCCACAGGAAAGCACGCCAGCGGCTACCTCTCCGGTTCCATGGAAACCGAATTCGTAATCTCAGGTGCGCAGCACAGCGTATCCCTGGATATCTGGAATTATGCCATAGACGCCTTTGAGGTGGAAATCCTTGCACCGAATGGGGAATCTACCGGCCGCATCCCACGGCAGGGATATCAGCACCGTTATGATATGCGCAGCCAAACGCTTTTCATTGCGCGTAACCGCTCCACGCCGTTTGGCAACAAGGAAAATATATCCATCACCATTCTCAACGAAGCAACTCCCCTGCGCGATGGGATTTGGCTAATCCGCTTTCTGCCAATCAGTATTCGAAACGGCAGATTTCACATGTGGATTTCAGACGATACGATAACCGGGACGGCTCGTTTTTTTAATCCGGATAGATACGGAACTATTACACTCCCGGCAACGGCCAAACATGTCATTAGCGTCTGCGGCTACCAGGCCGTTACCGGAAGAATCAGTGACTTTTCGGGGCGGGGCATGGCACCGTTTACAGTCCTCGAAAAGCCGGATATTGCTGCGCCTTGTGAAAACATTACTACTACTTCTGCTCACGGTTACACCAGCCTTAGCGGAACCAGCATGGCGGCTCCCTTTGTGACAGGAGCCGCCGCACTGCTGCTGGAATGGGGAATTATTCGGGGGAACGACAGCTATTTGTTCGGGGAACGGTTAAAAAGCGCACTGCTTTTGGGGGCGCGGCAAGAGACTGCCGACGAATACCCAAACCCGGTATGGGGATATGGAAAGCTGTGTGTGTTAGATTCACTGAATGCCATGCAGGAGTTGATGTAACTATGGCAGAAAACCATACAAATAACGCGGAGCAATCAAAAATCACCTCAGAGGACTTTGTGGATTTTGTGGTAGAGTATGACGCAAAACTGCTCGAGTTAGCAACAAACAATCCGGACATTGTCATTGGGTACCGTTTTCAAAGCAACCTCGCCATTATCTATGTCCGCAGAAAGGTCGCGGACAGTATTATCAACCAGTTAACCGTGCTTTCCAATTTGAGCTATCCCCTGCTCTTTGGCATTTCGGACATTGCCATTTTGTCCGAAACAGGAATTTTGCCGATACAAAACAATCCCAGCTTGGGTCTGCGCGGCAGCGGTGTGTTGCTTGGTGTTGTAGACACCGGGATTGATTACACGCACCCGGCTTTTTTATATGAGGACGGCACAAGCAAAATTAAATTTATTTGGGATCAAACAGATTTTTGCGGTAAAATCCCTAGCGGATTTAAATACGGCAGCGAATATACGCAAGAGGATGTCGACCGCGCGCTGGCCTCCGGAAATCCTTTGACACAAGTTCCAACGCGGGACGACCATGGCCACGGCACCTTCCTGGCGGGAGTCGCCAGCGGTTTTGAGCGCGAAACATATGAAGGGGTTGCTCCGGACAGCGAATTAATTATTGTAAAGCTTGCCCCTGCGAAGCGCTACGCCCGCGAAAACAATATGCTTTTTCGAGAAAACGCCATTGCCTATCAGGATACAGACATCCTCGCCGGCCTTTTTTATGTGGTGGATAAAGCACAGGAGCTGAACATGCCGGTTTCGATTGCGCTGGGCGTGGGAACAACGCAGGGTGGACATGACGGCTTCAGCTATTTCCCGATTAACGGAATACGCCGGAATTTAGTAATTTCCTCTGCCTGCGGCAATGAAGGCGATGCCAGAAATCACACATCCGGAACGCTGACAACTAACACCGTTTACAACATGGAGCTGCACATTGCGCAGGATGAACCGGGCTGCGTCGTTTACATCTGGGGCTTTGCACCGGACAAAATGTCTATCGGGCTAGTCTCTCCCTCTGGGGAGAAAATAGAAAAAATTGCAGTTCGGAACATTACGCAGGAAAAATACAAGCTGCTGTTCCACGATACAACAATCTGGGTAACATATTATATCGCTGTTGACCGCAATTGAGATCAACTCACAGTCATCCGCCTTTCGAACCCGGAACCGGGCATTTGGACTGTAAGGCTATATGGAGATCATATCATCAACGGGACCTTTCACGCTTGGCTGCCGCCGAAGGCCTGGCTGAGCGAGGAAACTTATTTTATCAACTCGGACGCCGCCTGCACAATTACGGAGCTTGCAAACTCCTCAAGCATCATAGCTGTAAGCGCCTACAACCATGTGGATCAACATTTGTTCATTTCCGCAAGCCGCGGCCCATCCCGCCACGGAGCCATGCGTCCGGATTTGTGTGCACCGGGCGTCGATATAACCGGCCCGTTGCCCGGCGGGCAATACGGTTTGCTAACCGGCACCAGCGTGGCTGCGGCTCATGTTGCGGGGGCGGCGGCGCTTTTGCTGGAGTGGGGCGTTGTTCGAGGGCATTATCGAATCATGAACACCCATATTGTTCGCAGCATGCTCATCGCAGGCGCAAAAAGAAAGCAAGGAACCCGGTATCCAAACACGCAGCAGGGCTACGGTCAACTGGATTTACTGGGCTCCTTCCGGGAAATGAATACGATTGCATCCAAAGAAAATTATAATTTTTATATCATGGACTCGGAATTGCCGGCTCCCGAATAACCGATTTTTCCGGCAATATCATTTGGGATTAATTCCAAAATTCTTCCTTCATGCGCTCTGTATAATATTGCACATTTTCCCACTTGGCATCCGGAGGGATTCGGTGATCCGGGCAGGGTATGTAGCCACCCAAGGCAACCAGGGGTTTCAGGCGCTCAATCTCGGCGTCGATTGCGGCGTAATCATTGGCAAACACCTTTTTATCCATGCCGCCGATGCCGCGCAGCTCTTTGCCGTATTGCGCACGCCAGGGAGCCATACTTGCGTGCCAGGTGCCTACCTCAATGGGGAACATGGTATTCACGCCGTTTTTCAGCCAAATGGGCACAAGCGCATCCACGCAGCCGTCACAGTCCAGCGAAACAATGTCTACGCCGTGGGTGAGCAGTAAATCTGTCATGCGCTTATACGTGGGGGCAACCTTTTCCGCAAAAACCGCCGGGTTGATTAACGGGCCGGTGTTAAAGCAGATATCTTCCCAATAGTGCGCGTAATCAAACACAAGGCCGCCCTGCTCCAGCGTGGCTTTTAGCGTGTTATAGCAAATGTCACCCATCGTGCCAATAATTTCATCAAACAGAGCCTCATCGTCGTAATATAAATAGCATGCGCCTTCCACGCCCAGCCAATTGCGGATGGTGCCGTATAGGCTGCCGACTTGGATGCCGCGCGGCTTATCGATGCTCGCCTGCCGTTCTCTATAAGCGTTGATACCATCCAAATCAATACGCTCCGGCGTAAACTGCATACGGGGCTTGTAGTGCTCCTCCCAAGAGGCACGATCCTTGAGCAGGTGGTCAATCTCGCTGGGAATGGAAACGATATTGTCATCCACCAAAACGATTGCGCCGTCCCCGTTAAGGATGTGCTTTTTTCCGTTGCCGAAATCCTTGACTACCTTGCTCTCAAAGCCCGGCATCAAGGAATGACGCGTGCCGAAGGAGCAGGACCAGCCGAAATCAAAGC
>JAVBPP010000012.1:0-16176 GCA_031549535.1 Oscillospiraceae bacterium | reverse complement strand
TTCCGCGCGCTCGTTCAAATTAGTTCTGGCGTTTTTCAGCCGCGCAGCGAGAAAGCGCAACCAGATGATATGTGTTGTGCCGGTGAGCAGCATTAAAATTGCGAGTAAAATTAACACGATGAGGATGCCGGCCTCTGTTTTTCCCAATTTGCCCAGCGCCGCGCCAAGCAGAGCGCCGAACATGCCGCCGGTGGTCAAATTCGCCTGTGCATTCCAGGCGCCGGTGGCCTGCTCCAATATGCCCTCGCCGGCTAAATAAGAGGCATCGTTTGAGAAAATATGTATGGCCGCACCGCAAAGAAGTGTAAAACAGGCGGCTCCGGCAATGCGCATACTGTAACGGCTCAAGGATTTATCCAACGCAACGACAATGGAAAGCAGCAGCAGCATAAAGCCCCAAATCAGCGAACACAGGCCGAAAGATTTTAAAATAATGTCATGCGCCGTTTTCCAAACAGTTTGTCCCTCAAATATGGATAAAAAGAGCCACAGCAGAGCGCACACAAACAGAACAACGGAAAAATTCCGCCTGCGCTTTTCCTGCAGGGCGGCTCGTTTCTGCTGCTCCAGCTTTTGTTTGGCTGCGGTGTTTGATTTGGCTGCCGCCGGCTTTTTCGGCGGGCTTTTGGTGTTTGGCATGCTTTGCTACCGACCTTTATCTAAACTTTTCAATGATTCCGGCAAGAATTACAAGGGCGCCGAAGCCGAGGCAATAATACGCAAAAATTTGAAACTTATCCTTTTTCACCAGGTATTCCAACGCCTTGATGGCAAAAAAGCCAACGACCGCAGCGGTAATTACACCTGCGAGCAGCGGCAGCCACTCGATTGGCTCCTTGGCCTCAATGGCATCCTTGAATTCCACAAGATTGGCCGCCAGAATTGCCGGGATGCCCAGCACAAAGGAGTAACGCACCATATAGTCCTTCTGGATGCCGCAGAACATACCCGTAGAAATGGTGGAACCGGAGCGGGAGATGCCGGGAAAGCCCGCCGCCAGCGCCTGCGCAAAGCCCACTGCAAGCGCGCCTGGGGCATCCATCTGCTTTTTTGGGTGCTTGTTCTGCCTGTTGCGGCGCACGCCCAAAAACAGCAGCAGGGCAGTAAGGAGAAAGCAAAAGCCCTCCAAAAAAATGTCATTGTCCTCGGAAAGGCCGCCCAAAACATCCAGCAGCCGATTTCCGCCGCCTACGGGCAGCATGAGCAGCAGAAGAGGCAGGCAGGAGATAACAAACATCACAAGCATGCGCCGTGTCGGGCGCATCTCGTGCCACTGAAACTTGCCCGTCACCATGTCCTTCACGGTGAAAAACGCCTCAAACAGCAGGGAGAGCAGGGTTTTGTAATACACGGCCACAACGGCAAAGAGGGTTCCCATATGTAGCAGCACGGTGAAAAGCAGGCCGTTGTTATCACTGACCTTTAAAAAGTGCTGCGCGACAGAGAGATGGCCGCTGGAAGAAATGGGCAAAAATTCTGTGATACCTTGAATGATACCGAGCAAAATCGCCTTTAGAATGTTCATGGGAACATGCACCAGCCTTGTCTAATTCAAATTTGTATAGGGCTTGCCGGGGGTGAACCGGCTTTGTAAATAGTCACGCGGGTCAGTGGATATCAAGCGGGAGATGAGATCCCCCTTTGCTGTCTTGATACAGTTGACCCATTTCCCGCCCGGGAGCTCGTAAACGGCAAAATCCATGGGCTTCGCGGGGAAAATATCGCCGGGGGCTATCACGGTATGAAGCATCATGTGCCGTCACCCGCCTTGTTTTCGTCTATCTGGCGGTAGAGGCAGTCCAGCGCATCCGCGAGGCTGCCCAAAGAGTCAATCAGCCCCTCGCGTACGGCTTCCTCCCCGTTGAGGACGGTGCCCACATCCATGACAAGTGCACCCGTGGCAAGCATCAGTTCCCGAAAGCGCTCGGCGTTGATTTTGGAATTGTCCGTCACAAAGCGCACAATACGTTCCTGCATCTGTTCAAAATAAGAGAGCGTCTGCGGTACGCCAAGCACAAGGCCCGTCATGCGCACAGGGTGGATGGTCATCGTTGCCGAAGGGGTGATGAAGGAGTGGCCGGCTGAAACCGCCAGCGGCACGCCGATGGAATGGCCGCCGCCGAGCACGAGGGAAACGGTTGGCGTTTTCATCCCGGCTACCAGCTCCGCAATGGCAAGCCCGGCCTCCACATCGCCGCCCACAGTGTTCAAAATGATTATCAGCCCGTCAATCTCCGGGCTTTCCTCAATGGCCACCAGCTGCGGGATAACGTGCTCGTACTTGGTGGTCTTGTTTTCCGGCGGCAGGATATAGTGCCCCTCAATCTGCCCGATAATCGTCAGGCAGTGAATGCGTCGCCCGGCGTTTTCCACCGTGATGGAACCGGTTTCGACAATTTGCTTGAGTTGCTCGCTTGCATCGTTTTGCGGCTGCGGTGTGTTTTCCTCTGATTCCTGTGGCGCGTTTTCCGCAACAGGTTCTTCACTGTTTCCGTACAATGTATGATTTTGTGGCATGAACTTATACATCTCCTTATGGGATTGTTATTGCAAGGAGTATTGCCACAATACAAAATCAATATACAGAACCATTGGAATTACAAAACAGTTTACCATATTTCACGGAGATTAAGCAAGCGGAAAACAAAGAAATGTGTAAAAAATGAGCAGTATAAAACAAACAAACCAAACAGCACGGTTCGGTTTGTTTGTAATACATGTTAACAAATCCGTTTTGCTCCCAATAACCGAAAAATACGCTTAAAAATCAAATATTTTGTGCCCGCCTCCAATCTTACCACCATAGAAAGCATTTCGCCTTGACAAAAGACGGCAAAAAACATACAATTGAAACGTTATAAACGATACTGGAGGAGACTATGATTACGCGATTCGATCAAGCGGTAATTCTTGAAAACGGCAGGCGTATGTTCGCTGCGGATTCGCAGGAGGCGGCCGCTTTGCTGCAGAGCAAGGGCATGAATACGGCCCAGGCGAAGGCGGGCAGCATGGCGCAGGGAATACTCGCTGCCCACAATCAAAGCGGCAGCGAAGAGGCGCTTTGCCTGCGTTTTGACGCTCTGGCGTCCCATGACATTACCTATGTCGGCATTATTCAAACCGCCCGGGCGAGCGGCCTTGAGACATTTCCGATTCCATATGTGCTCACCAACTGCCACAACAGCCTGTGCGCGGTCGGCGGAACCATCAATGAAGATGACCACCTGTTCGGGCTTTCTGCCGCGCAGAAATACGGCGGCATCTATGTTCCGGCGCACGGCGCGGTGATTCATCAATACATGCGCGAGGAACATGCCTTCTGCGGCGGGATGATTTTGGGTAGCGACAGCCACACCCGCTACGGAGCGTTGGGCACCTTGAGCGTGGGCGAGGGCGGGCCGGAGCTTGTGAAACAGCTGCTGTGCAAGACCTATGATATTCCTGCGCCGCCGGTTATCGCCGTTGTGCTGGAGGGCAGCCCTGCGCCGGGTGTCGGCCCGCAGGACGTGGCGCTTGCCATCATCGGCGCAACCTTCGCGGACGGATTTGTGAAGAACGCCGTGTTGGAATTTGTCGGCGAAGGCGTTTCCAATTTAAGCATGGAATACCGTATCGGCATTGACGTGATGACCACAGAGACCACCTGCCTTTCCTCCATCTGGGTCACCGATGAAAAAACACAGGAATATTTTCAGATTCACCGCCGCCCGGATGCCTATAAAAAGTTGCAGCCCGCGGAGATTTGCTGCTATGATAAGGCGCTTGTGGTCAACCTGTCTGCAATCAAGCCCATGATAGCCCTGCCCTTCCACCCGAGCAATGTTTACACCATTGACGCGTTGAATGAGAATCCGGGGGATATCCTGCGCGGGGTGGAAAAACAGGCGGCGGAACAGATTGAGGGCAGTGAACACTTTAGCTTAACCGATAAAATTACAAACGGCAGGCTGCGTGTGACGCAAGGCATCATCGCGGGTTGCGCGGGCGGTACCTATGAGAATATTTGTGAAGCGGCGGATATCCTGGGCGGGCGCAGCGTGGGGGACGGCGCGTTCAGCTTGAGCGTGTACCCCGCAAGCCAGCCGATTCAAGCGGCGCTGATGGAAAACGGCAGGCTGCTGAATTTGATTAACGCGGGGGCGGTCATCAAAACCGCTTTCTGCGGCCCCTGCTTTGGCGCGGGGGATGTACCCTCCAACAACGCGCTGAGCATCCGCCATACCACGCGGAACTTCCCCAGCCGCGAGGGGGCGAAGCCGCGCAGCGGGCAGATAGCCTCCGTGGCGCTGATGGATGCGCGTTCCATTGCCGCAACGGCGGCCAACCACGGCGTTCTCACAGCGGCAACGGAGTTGGATTTCAGCGCGACAACGCCGGCATACAGCTACAATGACAGCTATTATAAAGCCCGCGTCTACCAAGGCTTTGGCAAGGCAGATGAGGCTACGGAGCTGCAGTTTGGCCCCAATATTGTGGATTGGCCCGCATTTTCCGCCCTACCGGAAAACCTGATTTTGAAAGTTTGCAGTGTGATTGACGACCCGGTCACAACGACGGATGAGCTCATTCCCTCGGGCGAAACCTCCTCCTACCGCTCCAACCCGGAGCTGCTTTCCCAATATACTCTCTCGCGCAAGGACCCGGAGTATGTGGGCAGGAGCCAGCAGGTGCGCAAGCTGGAGCAGCAGCGCGTCGCCGGAACACTGCAGGACGCCGCGATGGAAATGATGTACCCTGTTCCCGGAATCAGCGGGAAGAATACGGGCATAGGCAGTGTGATTTTTGCCAAAAAGCCGGGTGACGGCTCTGCGCGTGAGCAGGCGGCCTCTTGCCAAAAGGTGCTGGGTGGCTGGGCGAATATCGCAAATGAATACGCCACAAAGCGCTACCGCAGCAACTTGATTAACTGGGGCATGCTTCCGCTGTTAACGCAGGAAGATGCTGCCGCCTTCGCCGTGGGGGATTACCTGTACTTTCCCGGAATCCGCGGTGCCATCCACAGCGCTGCGCAGGTGATTCACGCAAAGCTGTATCATAACGATACTTCGCGCGAAATCAGCTTTACCGTCGGCGAGCTGACGGAAAACGAGCGTAACATTATTTTGGCTGGCTGTTTGATGAATTCCTATAAAGAGGATATGAATAAATAAGGAGAGAGAATATACATGACACATGAGCAATTGCAGGCCGCGCTAACCCATTTTGAAGCGCTGATAAAGGAACAAAATGAGCGTGCGGAGCGCATCAGTGCCCAGGGTGATTTTGTGGATTTTACCGCGCTGCCTAAGCTGATAATCGGCGTGTGCGGCGGGGACGGCATCGGCCCTGTGATCACAAAAGAGGCCGGGCGTGTTCTGGAACACCTGCTCGCCGAGGAAGTGGCGGCGGGCAAGGTGGAGTTCCGCGTCATTGACGGCTTGACCATAGAAAACCGTGCGGCGGTCGGCAAGGCGATTCCGGACGATGTGCTTGAGGAACTGAAGGCCTGCCACGTCATCTTGAAGGGTCCCACAACCACGCCGCAGCAGGGCGACGGCTGGCCGAATATCGAAAGCGCCAATGTCGCCATGCGCAAAGCGCTGGATTTGTTCGCGAATGTCCGCCCGGTTAAGGTGCCGGAGCAGGGGATAGACTGGACCTTTTTCCGCGAGAACACCGAGGGCGCTTATGCTGTCGGCTCCAAGGGTGTGCATGTGACGGATGCGCTCGCCATGGACTTTGTCGTCACCACCACCGAGGGCACAAACCGCATCGCGCGCCTGGCCTATGAATACGCGAAAAACAATAAAAAAGACAGGGTGACTATCGTCAACAAGGCGAACGTCATCAAAACCACAGACGGCAAATTTCTCAGCCTCTCCAAAAAAATTGGGGAGGAATATCCCGAAATTACGACGGATGAGTGGTATATTGACATTTTAACGGCAAAACTGATAGATGAACAGCGCCGCCGCGACTTTAAGGTTTTCGTTTTGCCGAACCTCTACGGCGATATCATTACAGATGAGGCGGCGGAGTTCCAGGGCGGCGTGGGCACAGCCGGCAGCGCGAACATCGGCAAGCGCTATGCCATGTTTGAAGCCATCCACGGCTCGGGCCTGCGCATGGTGCAGGAGGGGCGCGAGCAATATGCCAATCCCGGTTCCATGCTCCGCGCGGGTGTGATGCTGCTTTCGCACATCGGCAAGCAGGCCCTGGCGAATAAGCTGGAGCGTGCGCTGGATATCTGCATGTTTGAAGAAAAAAAGCTGGTTGTAACAGGCAGAAGCAGTGGCTGTACCTGCGGCGCGTTCGGCGATTACGTAATGGAAACCATTCAAAAGTTATAATAGAAAGGTAACAAACAACATGGATTTAATTGCACTCACAAGACAGCTCGGCGCGGCGATTCAACAGGATGAGAGATATCTGAAATTCCAAAAGGTGCAGCAGGCGAACGAGGGGGATGCCCCGCTCAACGAGCTGATGCAGCGCATCCAAATGGTGCACATGTCTTATCAGCACGAGGCGAGTAAAGAGGATAAAAACGAGCAGAAGCTCGATGCCTATGACCGCGAGTTCAATGAGCTTTACACCAAGGTTATGGCCAACCCCAATATGCAAGCCTATGAAGAAGCGCGTGAGGAAATGGACGATTTGATGCGCTATATCACAGAAATTTTGACCCTGTGCGTGCGCGGGGAGGATCCCGCAACCTGTGAGCCGGAGCAGCAGGAGGACTGCGGCTGCGACTGCGGCAGCTGCGGCGGCGGCTGCCATCATTAGGCGGCAGGACGGTAATCATGTTATGTTTCAATTCTTAGATGGCTTTGACTGTTTGTCGAATGAAAAGGTTACATTACGTTTGGTCGAAAAGTACGATGGGGATCATGCATGTTTGCCTTTTTATTATTTTGATATTTACAATGCCGAGGATGTTTTTGTCGGGAAAATAAGTATCAAAATCGGAGAAAACTATCATTCGTATTACGATGGACACATTGGATATGAAATAATAGAAGCATATAGAGGAAATCATTTTTCATACTATGCGGCAAAGTTGGTGATACAGGTGGCAAAGGCGCACGGAATGTCATCGTTATATATTACCTGCAAACAGTCCAATATCGCCTCAATCACAATAATTGAAAAGCTTGGCGCGGTGAGGAAGGAAATCGCTTCCATACCAAAAGACTGCTTCTTCTACCATGAAGGAATAGAAGCGTATTGTATTTATTCCTTGAAAATCTAAGAAAACGGAGCCGAAACAATGGCGGAGCTCACCCCCATGATGAAACAATATTTTGAAGTCAAGCAGCAGTATCCGGATACGATACTGCTGTTCCGCTTGGGCGACTTCTATGAAATGTTTTTTGACGATGCGGTGCTCGTTTCCGCCGAGTTGGACCTGGTGTTAACCGGGCGGGACTGTGGGCAGGAGGAACGCGCGCCGATGTGCGGCGTGCCCTACCACAGTGCGGACGGTTACATTGCCCGTCTGGTCGCAAAGGGGCACAAGGTCGCCATCTGTGAGCAGACAGAGGACCCCGCCCTGGCGAAAGGCTTGGTCAAGCGGGAGGTGACCCGCGTGTTAACCCCCGGCACGGTGATTGAAAGCACGATGCTGGATGAGGGGAAAAATAATTATCTGGCCTGTGTCTTCAGCAAAGAGGGCAGTGTCGGCGTTTGCTTTGCGGATGTTTCCACCGGCAGCGTATACGCGGCGCAGCTCTCCGGCGCAAAGGCGCAGGAGCAATTGATTAACGAACTGGGCAGGTATATGCCCACGGAGCTTTTGTATCACGCCGAATTTAGCGCGATGAAAAAAGCGGCGGCGTTTTTAACAACACGAATGACCGTAATTGCGCAGGAGCTGCCGGAGGATTATTTTGCCCCGGCCGACTGCGAGGAGCGTGTGCGCAAGCAATTCAGCCAGGCGGCGCTTGAGGAAGTTGACCGCGCAGGCGCAGGCACGGCAGTGCGCGCGCTGGGCGCGGTTTTGCGCTATCTGGAAGAGGTGCAAAAGGCCAGCCCGGATACAGTGCGCGAACTGGAATTTTACAGCGACGCGAGTTTTATGCGTTTGGATGTGAATACCCTGCGCAATCTGGAAATTACACAGACCATGCGCGCGCGCGAAAAACGCGGCAGCCTGCTCTGGGTGCTGGATAAGACCCGCAGCGCTATGGGCAAGCGCCTGTTGCGCGGCTGGCTGGAACAGCCGCTTGTGCAACTGGCAGCCATTGTGAAGCGCCATAACGCCGTTGCCGAGTTGATTGCGCGGGTGTCGGTCAGCAAGGATATTGCCTTGGTGCTTGATAACATGCAGGATTTGGAGCGCCTTGCCGCCCGCGCGGTGTATGGAACGGCGAATGCCCGGGAGTTGAAAGGCCTGGCGCAGTCCGCTTCCTGGCTCCCCCGGCTGCTGGAGCTGCTTGCCCCGTTTGAGAGTGCACTGCTGCAAAAAACAAGGCAGGCGTTGGATCCCCTGACGGATTTACAGCGCCTGATTGAGGACGCTATCTGCGAAGAGCCGCCGTTTTCCGTGCGGGAGGGCGGCATGGTGCGGGACGGGTTTCACCCGGAACTGGATGAGCTGCGTGGCATCGTCAACAATTGCAGGGGCTTCATTGCCCAGGTGCAGCAGCGGGAGCAGGAGCGCACGGGCATCAAAAAATTAAAAATCGGCTATAACCGCGTGTTCGGTTACTACATAGAAATTTCCAACGGATATAAGGAGCTTGTGCCGGAGGATTATATCCGCAAACAAACCCTTGCCAACTGCGAACGCTATATCACGCAGGAGCTCAAGGAGCTGGAGGCCAAGGTGCTGGGCGCGCAGGAGCGCATTGTGCGGCTGGAGTTTGAAATTTTTGATGAAATCCGTAAGCGGGTGGCCTCTGAGGTCGGCCGTATCCAGCGCACGGCGGGCGCTGTTGCGCAGATTGATGTGCTGTGCTCGCTGGCCGCTGTTGCGGCGGAAAACCGCTTCGTCTGTCCGGATATGCGCCCGGACGCGGGGATCACCATTCGTGAGGGGCGCCACCCCGTAGTGGAAAAAATGCTCGGCAGCTCTCCTTTTGTGCCAAACGACACGGTGCTGGACGACGGAGAAAATTGCTGTGCCATCATCACGGGGCCGAACATGGCGGGAAAATCCACCTATATGCGCCAGGTCGCCCTGATTGTTCTCATGGCGCAAATGGGCAGCTTTGTTCCGGCGGAGCATGCGGAAATCGGTGTAGTGGACGGCATTTATACGAGAATCGGTGCATCGGACGATTTGGCCGCAGGCCAATCCACCTTTATGGTGGAGATGAGTGAGGTCGCCTCCATCCTGCAAAACGCCACAAGCCGCAGCCTGTTGATTTTTGACGAAATCGGCAGGGGTACCTCCACCTTTGACGGCATGAGCATCGCCCGCGCGGTTTTGGAATATGCGGCGGATAAGAAACGCCTGGGCGCAAAAACCCTGTTTGCCACGCACTATCATGAACTGACGGAGCTGGAGGGCAGGCTCCCGGGGGCGAAGAACTACAACATCTCCGTGAAAAAACGCGGGGACGACATTACCTTTCTGCGGCGTATCGTACGCGGCGGGGCAGATGGCAGCTACGGCATTGAGGTCGCAAAGCTGGCGGGTGTGCCGGACGCTGTGGTGGCACGGGCAAAAATCGTGCTCAAGGAACTGGAGGATTTGGAAACCGGCTTTGCGGGAAAGCCTATGGCCGCGGCCGTGCAGGAAGACGAAAGCCAGCTGTCGCTTACGGGCAGCGCACAGTCCGCGCTGTTGGCAAAGCTGAAAGCGCTGGATGTCAACACCCTCACGCCGATTGAAGCGATGGGGCAGTTATATGAATTTGTGAAAGAGGCGCAAACCTTATAGAGGAGGGAAGTCATGCCGCGCATACAGGTTTTATCAAAGCAGGTCGCGCAGTTAATCGCGGCAGGCGAGGTTGTCGAGCGCCCGGCCAGCGTCATCAAGGAGCTGGTGGAAAACGCCATTGACGCGGGAGCGAAGCATATCACCGTAGAAATCGAAAACGGCGGTGTGCGCATGCTGCGCATTACGGATGACGGCTGCGGTATTGTGCGAGAGGATATCCGCAGCGCCTTTCTTTCCCACGGCACAAGCAAGCTGCGCACCGAGGAGGATTTGCATGCCATCCGGACGCTCGGTTTCCGGGGGGAGGCTCTGCCCAGTATTGCGGCGGTTGCCCGCATAGAGCTGCTCACGCGTGCGCAGGGGGAGCAGGCGGGCACTCGTTTTGTGATTGAGGGCGGTGAGGAGTTACTGCTGGATGAAGCAGGCTGCCCCGCCGGGACAACCATCGTGGTGCGGGATTTGTTTTATAACACCCCCGCGCGTATGAAGTTTTTGAAGAAGGATGTCAGCGAAGCGAACGCCGTGGCGGCGGTGCTGGATCGCTTAGCGCTCTCTAACCCCCATGTCAGCTTTCGCTTTCTGCGGGAGGGGAGGCAGGCGCTGCTCACCCCGGGCAACGGCAGCTTGGAGGACAGCGTTTATGCCATTTTTGGCAAGGAGTTTACGCAGGGATTAATCCCTGCGGATTACCGCATGGATGGCGTTGCAGTCAAGGGTCTGGTATCCAAGCCCTCCTATACCCGGGCAAACCGCAACATGCAGTTTTTCTTTGTCAATGGGCGTCTGGTCAAAACCGGGACAGGCTCTGCCGCGCTGACAGAGGGCTATAAAAATACCATCATGGTCGGCAAGTTTCCTGCCTGTATCCTGTTTTTGGAGCTTGCGCCGGAGCTGGTGGACGTCAATGTGCATCCGGCTAAAATTGAGGTGCGTTTCGCTCAAGAAAAAACAATATTCAACGCAGTGTATTTTGCGGTGAAAAACGCGCTGACTCTGGGCGATACGCCGATAGAAGTGCGTCCAAAACCATTGCAGCAAACCGTGTTGCCGCAAGCGGCACCGCACAAACAGCTGCACCTGCCCGAGAAACAGCCGGATTTTTGGAAAAAAGTATCCGTTGCGGACTTTTTAGGCGGTGCAAAATCGCAGTCGTCTGCCGCAACGGCACAAGCGCCGTATCACGCCGTACAGGAAGCAGATTCGATTGTTTTACACAGCAGTGAACCGGAACAAGCGCTGGCCGTGGCGGAGCCCTCCGTGTTGGAGGGTGCCAATTGGGCGGCAGCCAAACAGCAGCCCTCTGCGGAGCCTCCGCTCTGCCCGGAGCCACCTTCCTCTGCGGAGCCGGAACCACTGCGGGAAGAGGCGCCCCCGCCGCTGCGGCTGATAGGCGAGGCGTTTCACACCTACATTTTAGCTGAACGGGACGATGAAATTCTATTTATCGATAAACACGCCGCCCATGAGCGGATGATTTATGAAAAGCTCAAGGAGCAGAGCAGTGGCCGCAGCGCACAGACGCTCCTCGCCCCGGTTACGTTGACCGTCAGCAAGGAGGAGTATAACGCTGTACTGCAGGAATTGCCCCTGTTTGAGCAGGCGGGCTTTCAAATTGTGGATTTTGGGGACGGTATGCTCGCTGTAAACAGCTGCCCCATGGAGCTTTCTTGCGATGATATTACGCACGCGGTGCAGGAGCTGGCCGGCGGACTGCTTTCTCACAAACAGCTGCCGGAGTATGAAAAGCTGGATTGGCTTTACCATTCTATTGCCTGCCGCAGCGCGGTTAAAGCGGGGGACTTTACCTCGCGGGTGGAGCAGGAGCACTTTGTTCATCACCTGCTCTCCCTGCCGGATATTCGCTATTGCCCCCATGGTAGGCCGGTTTTATTTGCAATGAAACGCAGGGAATTGGAGAAGAGCTTTGGCAGAATATAACATGCAAAAGCAGCCGCTGCTGGTTGTCACAGGCCCCACGGCCAGCGGAAAGTCTGCCTTGGCGGTAGAGCTGTGTAAACGCTATAACGGGGAGCTGGTATCCTGCGACTCCATGCAGGTCTACAGGGGTATGGAAATTGCCACCGCCCAGCCCACGCAGCAGGAGAGGCAGGGTGTGCCGCACCATTTGATTGGCATACTGCCGCCGGATGCCGCGTTTTCTGTGGTGGATTATTGCGAACGCGCGCGGGCTTGTATCGCGGACATTGCGCTGCGCGGCAAGCTGCCGGTTTTAGCGGGCGGAACGGGGCTGTATCTGGATGCCCTGGTCAACCATATCGATTTTTCTCCGGCGGGGCAGAATCCGGCAGTGCGGGAGCATTTGCAGGAGCGCGCCGCCCGGGAGGGGGCGCAGGGGCTGTTGGATGAACTGCGGCAGCTGGATGCGGAAACCGCCCAGGCGCTGCATCCAAACAACCTCGGGCGCATCATCCGCGCACTGGAAATTTACGAGACAACGGGGGAAAAACCGTCAGTCTACCGGAAGCAATCCCGCCTGCGGGAGCCACCGTATCACTTGTGCATGCTTGGTTTGGATGTAGAGGATCGCGCTGTTCTTTATCAGCGCATAGACAGCCGCGTGGACGCGATGCTTGCGCAGGGGCTTTTGGAAGAAGCGAAGCGCTTTTTTGCCCTGCCCCATGCACCAACCGCACGGCAGGCCATCGGCTACAAGGAGCTGAAACCCTATCTGGATGGGGATTTGACGCTGGAGCAGGCCTGTGAAAATTTGAAACGGGAAACCAGGCGTTACGCGAAGCGCCAGTTGACCTGGCTGCGCAGGGAGGAACGCCTGCAATGGCTGATGATTGACAAGTATTTAGATATACAGGCGCTAACGGATGAGGCGCAAGGAATCATTAGCGGAGCAATAGTTACATAAGGGATGGGGTTTGAATGAAAAACCGGGCGCTTCTGACAAGGCTGGTGACGATTTTCGTGGTGGTGATTGCCGCTGCGCTGATCGCCTACCGTTTTTATACCCAGTTTACCCAGGCGGTGCAGACGCAAACGGTGCTGCAGACCACCGAGTACCAAACCGTGGATGTGCAGCTGTATACCGTGCGCAAGGAGAGCTTGGTGGCGCAGCAATCCGCAGGGGAGAGTGTGCCCACCGTGCAGGACGGAGAGCGTGTGGCCAAGGGGGAGCCCCTGGCGGCGCTGTTCAGTTCCGAGGAAAAAGCACAGGCATATCTGGAAAGCAGGGAGCTGGAAAAAAAGCTGCATCGCTACGATGTGTTCCAAAACAGCTCGGCGGGCTCCATGGATATCCATAAGCTGGACAGGGAAATTGACCTGAGCTTTCTTTCTTGGCTGGATATCGTGGATTCCGGCGATTTAGAGGATTATGCGCAGCAGAGCGATTTGCTGCTGGATAAGTTGACGCTGCGCCAGGCCGCGGTTTCCGGCCGACTGGAGGATAACGGCGTTGTCACGCAGCTGCGGCAGGAGCTGCAGCAAGCAAAGGCGCTGGGTAAACCGCAGTCCTATATCAATGCTGAACAGGCGGGGTATTTTGTCAGCGATGCTGCGTTTTGTGTGCCGCAAGAGCTGTATCAAACGGTGTTGAAGCAAACAGTTTCGGATATAGAACGCTTGCTTTCAGCCGAACCGCAAGGGAACCCCGGCGTTATGGGCAAACTGGTGCAGGCGCATGAATGGTATGTTCTAACACTGATTCCGGCGGAGCGTGCCGCGCAATTTCAGCCCGGCGGCACGGCAAAACTGCTGATGGATCAATATGAATCCGGCTTTCTGGAGATGGAGGTGCGTGCCATCGGCGCGCAGGATAACGGAAAGGTGCCGCTTGTGCTCTCCTCCCGTGAAATGAACGCCTATCTTTCCGGCATGAAGGTAGAAAATGCGCGCCTTGTGCTGCAGGAATACAAGGGGTTGAAGGTAGCACGCGCGGCGGTACGTGTGCAGGATGGGGTCAAGGGAGTGTATATCCGGCGCAACCAGATGGTGAATTTCCGGCGCTTGGATGTGGTATATGAAACGGCGGATTTTGTCATCGCTGTGCATAATACGCATAGCAGTAGCCCGATTGCGCATGTAAAGCTCTATGACGAAGTAATCACCCAAGGAAGGGATTTGTATGACAGAAAAATTATCAATTGAACAGCAAACGCGTATTCGTGACAATTTAAGCAGAATTCGCGAGAGAATAGCTTTGGCAGCGCAAAGCGCCGGGAGAGGCGAGCGGGATGTGCGCTTGATGGCTGTGAGCAAAACCGTCCCGCCCGAGCCAATCAATTTCGCAATCTCCTGCGGCGTTGACTTAATTGGGGAGAACAGGGTGCAGGAGTTCCTTGCAAAAAAGCCGGAGCTCAATCTCAGCGGCGTAACTGCGCATTTGATTGGCCATTTGCAGACCAATAAGGTGAAAAGCATCGTCGGGCAGGTGGATTTGATTCAGTCCGTAGACAGTCTGCGCCTGGCGCAGGAAATCGGCAAGGAGGCGCAAAAACAGGGCGTCGCCCAACAGCTGTTGTTGGAAGTGAATATCGCAGGGGAACGCAGCAAGTTCGGCTTCGCCCCGCAGGAGTTGCCGGAGGCGGCGGCGGAAATTGCGGAAATGGGCGGTGTTTTTGTGCGAGGTTTGATGTGTGTGCCCCCTCTGGATGCGGAAAAAGCGGAATTAAGACAATATTTTACAGGAATGCAGAGATTGTTCCTTGACATTGAGGCAAAAAAATTGGATAATATATCTATGTGTATACTTTCCATGGGGATGTCCGGTGATTTTGAGGAAGCTGTGCAGTGCGGCTCCACCTTGGTGCGGGTCGGCTCAGCGATTTTTGGAGACAGACACTATCAATAAATTAACATAAAACAGGAGGATCACGACATGGGACTGTTCGACAAACTTAAGGATTTCGTAAATAATACGGATGAGGATTATTTAGAAGAGCCTGAGGATAGGATGGATCGACCCTATGATCCGCAGAATGCGGAATATGAGGAAGAGGAGCCTGATTTCACCCCCAAGCCAAGGCAGGAGCGCACTGTGCCCCCGCCCAAGGTGGTGGATATCCACTCATCCACCCGGCCGCATGTTGTGTTTAAAAAGTTGGACAGGTTCGAGGAGGTTGCGTCCGTCGCCGATGTGCTGAACGAAAAGCGCATAGTCATTTTGAACCTGGAAACCTGCCCAAACGATGTTTCTCGCAGAATCATTGACTTTTTATACGGTGTTGCCTATGCGAACGATGGGGAAATCAAACGTGTCGCCGGCCGTGCCTATATCATTACGCCTTACAATGTCCCGGTCACCGGGGAGATGCTGGAGGAGATGGACAGTTCCATTTTTCCGAATAAGCTGTTTGAATAAATCATAACAGTAGGAAAGGGGAAGGAGAGGGATAGTATGCTAAGACCGGAACAAATTCGGATACACCGCTTTATGCTCACCAATAAGGGCACCTACAAAGCCGAGGATGTTGACACGTATATGAGCGAGGTGCTCGCCTCTTACGAGCAGATGTTCCGCGAAAATGGGGAGCTTGTGCGGAAAATCAGCCTGCTGGCGGAGCGGGTGGAGGAATACCGCAAGGATGAGGATAACATCCGTGCCGCCCTGCTCACCGCGCAGCGTATGGCGGATAAAATTCAAAAGGATACCAACGAGCAGGTGGGGCAGCAGCTTGCCGAGTCCTCGCGCATTGCCGAGGATACCATCCGCCAGGCGGAGGAAAAGGCGCAGAGCATGGTGCAGGAGGCGAAGATGAAGGCGGAGACCAGCGTGGTTTCGGCGAAAGCGGAGTCGGCACGCATCATGAGCGAGGTGGAGCAAAAAGCACAGGCTATGCTGCAGGAAGCCAGCACAAAATCCCGCAGTATGATGCAGGAGATTCAATTGAAGACGCAGAATGAGCAGGAGGTTCTTGCGCGCATGCAGCAGGAAACGGCTGCATTTAAAAAGGTGTTGCTCGAACAATATCAACAGCAAATACAGCTCATTGAAACACTGCCGGAGCTTGTAAGCGCCGCGGTTATGACGCCGGAGGAGGAATATAAGGCCTCAGTTTACACCCCTGTGCAGGCGGAACCGCCCGTTCAGCCGGAACAGGCGGAGCAAGGCGAAGCGCCGCAGGAACCGCAGGACTATTCCATCTACATAGAACCCATGCAGCAGGCGCAGGCGGAGAGCGCTGCCTATGAAAATACCGAGATACCGCAAGCGAGCGCTGCGCTGCAAGAAGTGGAAATTGCGCCGGAAGTGCCGCAAAGCGTGGAAGAAACGCAGCAGCCCGGTGGTTTTCGCCTGCAGCTGGAGTCGCTGGACGATGAGGAAGAGGACGAGGAAGAGC
>JAVBPP010000112.1:0-15804 GCA_031549535.1 Oscillospiraceae bacterium | reverse complement strand
CCAAAGCGGTAACTTCAATGCACGTATATTTAGGCTATGGTGAATACCGTAGCTGCGTAGACGGCGCCGGCAGTTTAGAGACAGTAACGTTTGAACAAGGCATGACAGCGATCCCCAGTTATGCGCTAGCGCGTAACGGTGCGGTGCTGAATGTGACAATTCCGAATAGCGTGACGGGCGTTGGCACGAACGCTTTCAACGGCTGCGCCAACATCACCATCCACGGCTACGAAAAATCCTACGCTGAAACCTACGCAAGCCAAAACAGCATTCCCTTTGTAAAACTCACCCACACCCACAGCTATACTGCAAAAGTCACCGCCCCCACCTGCACCGCCCAAGGTTATACCATTTACAGCTGCACCTGCGGTGACAGTTATCAGGGTAACTTCACGAACGCCCTTGGCCACAGTGGCGGCACCTCAACTTGCACTACAAAGGCAAAATGCAGCCGTTGCGGCGTGGAATACGGTTCAGTTCGTAACCACGTTTGGAGCACCTGGTCCACCACCACCCAATCCACCTGCACAACCGCAGGCATCAAAACCCGCAGCTGCTCCGTCTGCAACCAGACAGAAACCCAATCCATCACCAAGCTCGGTCACGACAGCGGCAAGTGGTTCACTGTTACGCAAGCAACCACCACCAAGGACGGCAAGCGGGAGCTGCGCTGCACGCGCTGTCAGGCGGTGATCAAGTCTGAGGTACTGCCCAAGAATCCGAACATCAAGCTGAGCAAAACCGCCGTCACGCTGGGCGTGAAGGAGAGCTTTGCCCCGGTGGTAACGCTGGACGCACCCATCACGGTGACCTGGAGCTCCGCCGATAAAACCATCGCCACCGTGGACACGGCGGGCAAAATCACGACTGCCAAGGCGGGCACCGTGGTCATCACCGCCAAAACCGCCATGGGCAAAACGGCTACCTGCACCGTTACAGTCAAGGCCGCGCCGACCAGTATCGCCCTCAACAAATCCGCCGTAACCCTCGGCGTGAAAGAGACTTTCACCGCCACGGCAACCTTAGCCCCATCCGGTGCGGCGAGTTATAAGCGCACTTGGTCAAGCAGCAACAAGGCGGTCGCCATCGTGGACACAAACGGCAAAATCACGGCGCTGAAGGCGGGCACGGCTACCATCACGTTAACCCTCTACAACGGCGTGAAAAAGAGCATGACCGTCACAGTCAAGGCCGCGCCGACCTCCATCACCCTCAACAAAACCGCCGTCACCCTCGGCGTAAAAGAGACTTTCGCCGTCACAGCAACCTTCGCCCCATCCGGCGCGGCGAGTTATAAGCGCACGTGGTCAAGCACCAACAAGGCAGTCGCCCTCGTGGACACAAACGGCAAAATCACGGCGCTGAAGGCGGGCACGGCGACCATCACGTTAACCCTCTACAACGGCGTAAAAAAGAGTATGACCGTCACAGTCAAGGCCGCACCGACCAGTATCGCCCTCAACAAAACCGCCGTAACCCTCGGCGTGAAAGAGACTTTCGCCGCCACGGCAACCTTCGCCCCATCCGGCGCGGCGAGTTATAAGCGCACCTGGTCGTCCAGCAACAAGGCTGTTGCCATCGTGGACACAAACGGTAAAATCACGGCGTTAAAGGCGGGCACGGCGACCATCACGCTGACCCTTTATAATGGCGTGAAGAAAAGTATAACTGTCACCGTCAAACCCGCGCCCACCAGCGTCAAGCTTACGCCGAATCCCTTGACCATGACCAAAGGCACCACGAAAACACTTGCCGTCACCCTCAATTCCGGCGCGGCGAGCTATGCGCGGAAGTTTTCGTCCAGCAACTCCGCTGTCGTCAAGGTGGACGCCAAAACCGGCAAGCTCACGGCGGTGAAGGCCGGTACGGCTACGATTACGGTGAAGGTTTGTAACGGAAAAACGGCTACTTGCAAGGTCACAGTGAAATAGTGCAACAAGTTTCCATGCGCCAAGCCGCCCCTCGGGACGCCTTGGCGCATTGGTTATTTTGCCGAAATCCCTATATTTTTTTCTAGAATTATGGTATACTAAACCTACAAAAGAAAAGACAGGAGGCGGCGATATGCAAATTGAGAAGAACGAATATCGGTTTTCCTCCACTACGGGTGTGGGAGAGCTGTATGCCCGGAGCTGGACACCGGCGGACGCCGGGGAGGTGCGGGCAATTTTCCAGATTGCGCACGGCATGGCGGAGCATGGTGCACGTTATGATGAATTTGCGCAATACCTTTGCACACGCGGGTTTGCGGTTTATGTGATTGACCACGCGGGGCACGGCAAATCGGCCGCGCACCGGGCGGATTACGGCTATTTCGGCGAGCGTGACGGTTGGTTGGGCATTGTGAACGATTGCAAGCTGCTCACGGATATCGCACGCCGGGAATACCCGGAAAAGCCGGTTCTCTTTTTTGGCCATAGCATGGGCTCGTTTGTGGCACGGCTGTACGCCGAAAAGTATGGCTCTGAGCTCGCCGGCGCAATTTTTTGCGGCACAAGCGGACCGAACCCCGCCGCCGGGCTGGGTATTTTTATCACCAACCTGCTTGCAAAAAGCAAGGGCGGGCGGCACCGCAGCGAATTTGTACATAAGCTGGCGCTGGGCGCAAATAACAAACGCATCCCGAACCCGCGCACGGCAAGCGACTGGCTGACGCGTGACACGGCCATAGTCGATGCCTATGAGGCGGACCCGGAATGCGGATTTAACTTTACAGTGGCAGGCTTTCGCGATATGTTTCGCCTGCTGCAGGCGGTTTCAGCGAAAAGCTGGTATGAAAATCTGCGCCGCGATTTGCCCATCCTGCTGATTTCCGGCAAAGAGGACCCTGTCGGCGGCTACGGCGCGGGCGTAGAGCTCGTGGAGCGGGAGCTGCGGGAGAGCGGACACGATAAGCTGCAATGCACGCTGTATGACGACTGCCGCCACGAAATACTCAACGAGCTCAACCGCAGCGAAATTTTCGGGGATATCGCCGATTGGGCAAGCAAACAGCTTTCCTGAGTTCAGTATTACGCCTGCATCAAATGCAGGCGTAACAGTTGTTCAGCTCCAGCGTATCAATATCTCCGTGCAGGTCGAAGCGCTCGTTTTTTTCCTTCACCAGCGTTTCCTGCGTTTTGCCGCCCGCCAAAGCGGCTTTCACCTGCATATTTGCCACATTGACGATGCGCAGCGTGGGGCTGGTGGCATCCTGCTCCTTGGCTGTATTGCGCTTGAAATTGCGCACCGTAAAGTTTTTAGCCCTGCTTTCGCAGACGATGTAAGCAACATCCTTCCCGTCCCTGGTGCGGTGGACGTCTACGCCGTCAATGAGGATATTTTCCAGCACGCCTACCCCTTCCGGGCGCTCGGCGTCGTTGAACAGCGGTGTGCGGCAATAGCGCGCGGCGTCCAGATTAATGGCATAGGCGCGGAAGCCGCCGCGCACCTGCTCAATGCGGATATTGCGGATGGGCGCATCTACAGAGAGCATGCGCACCAGCGTGTGGCAGTCTTCGGCGTAGATATCGCGGATGATGAGGTTTTCAATCGGGCCGCGTTCCAGGTCAAAGTTATCCACACGGGTGACACAGTCGTCCGCGTTCAGCGCAATCAAATCGTCATTGGTCTGGCCGGGGGTGAGGGCGTGGATACGCTCCACAACGCCGTTATATACACAACCGCCGAAATGCAGGCCATCCTGATTGGGGCCGCGTTTTTCGCCGGTAAAGCGCAAATCGCGTATCACAAAATTCCACAGGCGCGACATGCGCACATGGAAGGCCACGGAGTTGGCGATTTCAAAGTCGCACAGCTCCAGATTCGTTACATTCACAAAGTTCATCGTTGCACCCGAATAGCCGTTGGGGTCAAACAAGTCCGGGCATTTCACATTGTGCGTCCCGGTGTTGTTGCCGTCCCAGATGCCGCCTGTGATGCGAATGTTGCGGTTGCCCTGTTCCAAATCCGCGTTTTGAATCAGAAAGTCGCCGCGCTGCTTGGGCACTTCGCCGCTCTGGATGATGCGCGCGGCTTGATTTGCCCTGATGTGCGTGTCGGAATGCACGAGCAGCATTTTGGAGACAAGATAGTCCCCGGCCGGGATAACAACCTCCGCCGCGCCGGAATCCAGCGCGGTCTGCAGCGCTTTTGTGTCGTCGTGAACGCCGTCGCCGGCGGCTCCGAACGCGCTGACTGTAACTTGTTGCATATGATTACTCCTATTCTGTAAAATATGTGGAGGTAGCTATGAAAATACGCCGCAAAAAAGTGTGGTTCCTCGTTCCCTTAACCTTGATTCTCGTTGTTACGATTACACTGGGCACCTTATTCTACATGGGAGGTATGGGCTTGTTGATTGAACTATGCAACACCATTGACCGCACGGACATGATGGAGGCAAAGGAATACCATGACCCGAACGGCACGGCCTTAGCTTACCGCATTTATGTGCCGAAAAACTATGATAGCGCAAAGGCGTATCCGCTTGTGCTTTATCTGCATGGCGCCGGGGAGCGCGGGGACGACAACCGCGCGCAAAGCAGTAAAAACAGCGTTATGCAAACCCTGCTGAACGAGGAAAATCTCGCGGCATACCCCTGCATCGTGCTGGCGCCGCAGTGCCCGCAGGAGCAGCGCTGGTCGGCCACCATCAGCCTGCTGGAGGACGCAAAAGCAGATACGGGTAACGAAAAGCTGGTTGCGCTGATGGGACTCATGGAACAAACGCAAAACGAATACTCCATTGACCGCGCACGCATCTATATCACGGGCGTTTCCATGGGCGGTTATGGCACTTGGAGCATGCTGGCGCAGTATCCGGCTTATTTTGCGGCGGCTGTGCCCGTTTGCGGCGGCGGCGATGCAGCGCTTGCAAAAACCTACAAGGATGTTCCCATCTGAGCCTTCCACGGCGGCAAGGATCCGACTGTGCCCGTGCAAAACACGCGGGATATGGTGAACGCGCTGCAAGAGGCCGGTGCAACAGCGGTGCAATATACGGAATATCCGCATGAGAAGCACCAGAGCTGGGAGCGCGCCTACCGGGAGGAAACGTTGTTTTCCTGGATGTTTGCGCAGCATAAATAAGCAGGATTAGACCGAAAATGGGTTCTCCACCTGCGGTGCGGTTCTTCTTCTTTGTATCTCGGTTGTAACGGTCTGCATTAAGTCCGGCTTTAGCTTAAACTTGCTGCGGTAGACCAGCATCGTTGCAAGCAGGATGAGGGGCGGCAGCATATACATCAAAAAGCGGAAGCTGAACAATGCGGCGCTGCTTGGGTTTTCCACGGCGTCCTCTCCGCCGAAATTCACTGCGGAGAAGGTGGTCAGCACGATGAAATAGCTCAAAGAGGAGGCCACCTTGCTCAAGAACGTGAGGGTGGAAAAAATCGTGCCCTCGTTGCGCTCGCCGCTTTGATATTCGCTGTAATCCACTGCGTCCGCGAGCATGACGTTTTGCATCACGCCCATGGAGCCGAAGCCCGCGCTCATTAAAAACGCGGCGGCCGCAAAGGGAATAAAGGAGCCGGGAGCCACAACGCCCACCAGATTCATCACAAGATAGCCGATGAAGGGCAGCGCCATGGAGCCGATATACACCCGTGTGCGCCCGAACCAGCGGGAAAAGAAGGGGAAGCCGAGCAGACCGATGGCCTGGGATGCGCCCATCATGATATTATACATGCTCAGCATGCCTGTATACTTTTCGCCGATATTCGGCTGTGCGCCGAAGATATATTGAAAATAAAAGGCTGCTGTTTCGTTTGTTAAATTGTTGGCAAGGTTGAACAATATCATGATGGTAACAACCACCAAAATCTGCTTGTTTCCGGCGAGCACCTTCACTGCCTTGCGCAGGGAGTAGGCCTCCTCCATTTGCGGCGGTGCCTGCACACGCTCCTTCACGCGGATGCCGCTGTAAACCGAGGTGGCGATATATGCAGCAGAGGTGAGCAGGGCGTAATTGAGGAAGCCCCCGTTGACCTCGCGTCCGCCGATGTTATCCACGATTTGAAAAAAGAAGGCGGTAACAAAACCGGCCACGCCGCCGAACACGCGCGGTATCATGGAAACCGCGTCCCGCTCGCGGGAGTTGAGTGTCAGCGCGGGTATCATCGCCCAGTAGCCCACGTCCACCATGGTATAGGTCACATCCAGCATCAAATACATGAACATGACATAGAGCATCAGCCCTGCACCGTTTACCCCGGAAGGCTTGTAAAACATAAAGACCGCAACAATGGCGTTCGAAACCGCGCCGAGCAGAATCCAGGGGCGGAATTTACCGAGCCGGGATTTCGTTTTGTCGATCAGCATGCCCATAATCAGGTCTGTAACGCCGTCCCACAGGCGCAGGATGGTGAACATCGGCGTTAAAAAACGCTTATCCATGCGTAGGACGTTCACCAAATAATACAAAATCTTTCCCGAGGTCAGTCCATAGCTCAAGGACTTTCCAATGGTTCCGATTCCATATTCCACCATGGTTAGCTTCTTCAGGTCATCATCCAATGCAGCCGAACCCCTTTCAACTTTTTTCTTTATTATACCATGATTTCAATTATCCTTAAAATAATCATGATACAATGTTCTCCGAAGCTCTTGGGAGCTTTGCACCCTTAGCGCTTCGTGAGGTTATTATACCACATTCTGGCAGGCACACAAGCATTTTTCGTGATTCTCACAGGGCAACGGCCTTCTAATACAGGGTTATGGCACCCATCCGGCAATCCGCCTTACAAGCCGTAACATGCACACGCAGCTTACTGCCCGCGTGCGCCTCCAACGGCAAAATCCGCTTATGCCCGATAATCTGCCCGCGGTATATTTCTTTATCGTCCGCAAATACGGCAAATTCCGTTACGCGCTCGCCCTGGGCAATATCCTCCTGCAGAACGAGGTATTGCGCCCTCTTCCCTTCCGGAACAATCAGCTCCCATTGTGTTTCGCCGGGCTGTGGCTCGACCGTGGCGATTGCTTGCCCCAATTTTTCACGCAGCAGGCTGCCAAAATCACGGAAGGCCGCACAATCTACTTCGGGAAAGCGCCCGTGTTTGTCAATCCCCATACCGACGAGCATGTTGGTGTTGCGCCCGACGGAGGTCAGATAGCGCTCAAACAGCATATCCGGCGGAATTACAAATTGCTCCTCGTTCTCCGCCCAAAACCAGCCCCCCTGATAGGCGAAAAGCTCAAAGCGGTTTGGGAAATCCGATTCACCGGGGCAGAATAAATCCCCGTTCGTGTCGCCCGCATAGCAGCTCTGCGCGCCGTCAAAGGTCATAGCGCCGGAATTCACGATTGCGGAACAGTTCTCCGCCGCAATTCCGCTCTCGTTGCCCACCCAGCGTACCCGGGATTTGATGCCGGCAGGCCCTTGAAACGCAACGGCGTTCGGCTGGAGCTGCAGCAGCAAGCCGGCAATATCCGGGCCGCCCTCCTCTACGGGAATCACTCCGCCGTCAAACCAAATTTCAAACAACTCGCCGTATCGCGTCCAGATTTCCGTCAGCTGAGCGAGCACCGTGTTATAATAACGCTGCTGCTCTTCCCGCGGCAACTGCAACAGCTTGTCAACATGAATGCCAAGATATCCGTTTGCGTTTGCGCTGTAATACAATCCCGGCTTCACGCCATACTTCTTACAGGACGCAATAAAATCCCCGACGATGTCACCCTTGCCGCCCTTCCAGGGTGAGGAGGCAACGGAATAGCCATGCTGTGCCGTGGGCCAAAGGCAAAAGCCGCTGCAATGCTTTGCAACCAGCACCGCATACTTCGCGCCCATAGAAACGGCCGCTGCCAGCCACTGATCCGTGTCCAGCGCGTCCGGGCAAAAGCTGTCAGCAGGAGGGGCAGGCTGCTTGTTCCAAATATAGTCCCGGTGATAGGTCGGCATGTCATAATGAATCAGCACCCCCAGTTCACAGTCCATCCATTCCAAAAGTTCACGCGTAGGAGTTAAAACAGCTTGTTGCATCATTGTTGCCTCTTTCATCATAGGATAAACTGAGCATAGCACAGCTGGGCAAAAAAGTCTATGCCGATTCGCATAAATACAACACAAATGCGGCGCAACAATGCGCGAAAAAAGCTTGACAAAAAACAACGAGTTTGCTATGATAATGCCTGTTCTCTGTAATCAGACAGGAAGGGCCATTAGCTCAGTTGGTTAGAGCAACCGGCTCATAACCGGTTGGTCCGGGGTTCGAGTCCCTGATGGCCCACCAAGTAAATAGGGGCATAGCTCAGTTGGTAGAGCAGCGGTCTCCAAAACCGCGTGCCGAGGGTTCAAGTCCTTCTGCCCCTGCCATGCATAGTATCAATTTGACTGTTGATACTCGGATTCAAGAATACCGTGGAATCACCCGTTTGGGCTAGGTTTCGCGGTATTTTTGTTTTTAGCTTGGGGGTCTGTATGCCGTCAAATTGAAAGCTGATTGTGATATGGTCTTTGTATACCGTTACGACATCTACAAACTGATTGATAATTTCACGGGTCTTTTCGAGCTTCCCTTCTGAAAGCCGTTTCTTTGCCGTTTGAAAAGCTCTGGTATAGGTGGACTTTGGATATATAACTATTTTTGCACAGTGACTCAATTCTTCTTCCCGTGCTTCCAGCTCCCGTTTACGGTCTTCCATTGCTGCCAGCCGCTCGCTGATTGCTGCTGAGCCTGTTTGAATCATTAAATCAACGACTTTTACAATGTCATTGGATAAGACTTCTATTTCGAATTGTACCCTTACAAGCTCTTTCTTTGCTTCTGTGACCTGACAGAGATGACGGGAGCTATACCCTTGAAATAACCGCTCTGACATTTCATTGCTGAATAAATAGTGCGCTAGCTTGTCTAAAACAAAGAGTTCTAAACTCTCTCGCCGTATCTCTGGATTTTTGCATTTGATACTGCCATTCTTCTTTGAACAGCGATACCCGATATATTGCGGGAAACGGTCGCGGGCGGGGCGATTGATGCCGTTGAATCTCGAACCGCATTCCCCGCAAACAATCTTTCCAGACAGCAAATAGACCTCTTTTGCGGTATTGCTGGGGGCATTCTTTCGGTTTTCTAACTTTCGCAAAGCGACACGCGCAAAGTCTTCCTTGCTGATAATTGCAGGGTGTGCATCTTCTGTTTTGATGACCTCATCATCCGGTTTAATTTTATGACGATTATACTTTTCACCGATTGCTTTTTTCGTGCGGTTATAGACATACGTTCCCGTGTATTTCTCATTGCATAAAATCTCATGCAAAGAGTTTTTCCCAAACGCATTGCCCCGTTTTGTCTTGTAGCCTAACAAATTTAGTTTATCAATAATCTTGCCGTAACCTTCACCCGCTAAATACATAGAGAAAATCAACCTGACAGCGGCGGCTTCTGTTTCGTTGATGACCAGCTTATAAGTCTCTCTGTCTATATCATATCCCAATGGCGGGATGCCGCCGACGTGCATTCCCTTGTATGCGTTTTCCTTTTTGCCTCGCTCCACATCTGTGGCTAAATTTCGTGAAAACATCTGATTCTGTGCAAGCATGATGTTTCGCATAAATTCACCGCTGGGGCTATCGTCAAACTGTTCTGTGATACTGACAACTTTAATGCTTTCTTTTGCAAATTGGTCAATATACATCAGCGAAATCAGATTGTTTCTTGCAAAGCGGTCTAGCTTCCAGACTAATATTTTTGTAAATCGTTTACGCTCTGAATCAGTAACCAATCGTTGAAATTCGGGGCGTTGGTCATTTGTGCCGGATTTCGCTTTGTCTATGTATTCGTGAAGGATTCGCATGTTATTTTTATTTGCATAGTCACGAATCGCACGAAGCTGCCCGTCTATGCTCTCTTCTCGCTGCCCATCACTGCTAAAACGGGCATAGGCTACAACAGGTTCTTTTTGTGCAACATTCGGTAATGACATACAGTGGCTCTCCTTTCGTGCGGCGGTTATTGTTCTGCGGTCTGGTTCTTCCTTTTCTCTTTCTCGGCGCGTTGTTCGTCTAAAATGGATTTTATACAATCGCGAAGTAAATCCAACGCTTTGTCATTGTGCAAGCCATTAAATTGCATTTCGGCATTTTCTAAACGTGTTTCTTGTGTTGTTTTCATTGTTTCGCCCTCCATACGAAAGTAGTATAAATGATTTCCTGCGTTCTGTCAAAAGATGTACTATCAGTAGCATTTACTATCATATTATCGCGTAAAAAAAGGAATTGTAATTGACACACGGTTTTATGTGTAGTATGATTTGGAAATGCAAGAATATTGACTTTCAGGAGGAATTGTGAATGAAAAGGACAATGAACAAAGCGCAAAAACGAATTTCAAAAAAATGCAGGGCATGGGTCATTTTAGCGGTACTCATAGCCTATTCATCCGTTTTTCAAGTGCTTGTGGTAGCGGAATCATCCGTACTAAAGAAAGTCTCTGACAATATGCCCATTGTTAAAATGGACGTGAACGACAGTGACAAATACATGGACGCACTGGGGTATATAGCGAAGGGGGTAAAGCTGTATCATAAAAGCGTTGGTTATGACGGTACAGGTGGAGATAAAATTGAATATTGGGATTACGGCACAGTTGTTGACACGGCGTATAAAGTGAAAATAGACCCCTATGAATTCAAAATTACAACAGGTGAAGGTGATTATTGCGATTTCGCTTATAAATACAAAGACAATGACGGCTCATCAGGGTGGTTTAATGCTGTGAACGATAATGAAGTAGATTATATTCGCAAGGATGACCCAAAACGGCTAAAAACAAAGGACACGCGACAAACAAAGCATCTGCGTGAAACATGGGATTCCTCTGAATATGCGCCACTGGAAGAGAATCTATTTTCAGGGGTTACGGTTTATTTTGCGGGTGGTAACTCTACCTATATGACACCGGATATTGGAACAGCCGATGAGCTTATATGCGATAAAAGTGGCAAGCCGCAATTACTGCGGATTACATACGCTTCCGGCTATCCTGAGGATAAAGATGTAAACCGCATTCCGATGTTTTATGTTAGAAAAGATGACCCCAAAATAGTAGAAGCAGCCACACCAAGGGAGACAACAACACTGCAAGAAACAACAGCATTCACTACAACCGAAAGCACAGAAAAAAACGCTCTTGAAGAATTTGTAGACAAAGTTTCCTCTGCTGCTGAATCCGTGAAAGTGGAAACAACGGTATCGACAACGAATAAAACAGATGATTCAGAAGGGTCTGGATTTGGCGGTGCTTTATTTGCATTTCTAGTCCTTGGAGGTGTAATTGGGCTTCCGCTTTTATTTTATAAAGATGCAGCAAAAATAAAGAAGATTTATTCCATTATCATAACAGGAAATAAGCGCTCACTTGATGAAATAGCAGCTGTATGCGGATTTGACACAAGAACAACCGAAAAGCTCATAAACAAAGCAATTAAATCTGCTAACACCAATAATTTGCAAGTACGAATGCTGCGAAACGCTTATATAGACCACTCAAAAAAGACAGTGGTTTTAACTATGGATAATCAAATTTATGAAACTAACGATGCAAAAGAAACATTCACTGAAAAAGCCGCAAATTTTATTGCAGGAAAAGAGCATGTGTTAAAACTTAAAAAACAAAAAACGGTCACTTGTAATGGCTGTGGCGCAGAAAGCACCATTATTGAAGGGTCAACTGTCTATTGCAAATTCTGCGGAAAACCTTTGTCATAAACACGGACATAATAGTTTAAATGAGCAGTCTATCGTCAATCTTTACGGTAGACTGTTTTTTACTCCATCCGGTATTTTCTCAAAAAACCAGATTAAATTATATGACCACGTATCAGGTTGCGTGTTGGTGCCTTTTTAATTGACTAGAAAAGCTATCTACTTGTAGGGTGAATACAGTAGCTACAACATAATGGGAAAACTGATACACTGCTTTCGCTCGTCTTTGTTATAACGCTCTAGGTGAAGATACTTAATACGAGTATCAACATATAAGCGCTTACTCTCTTCTGTATCTCGCGCCCTCTTTTCTTTTTAACATTGCGCACTACTTTCGCCCGAAATTTAGCGTAACTAAACTGAAATCTGGTGCTTATCCTAAGGATAAGTATAAAGAAAGACCTTCAAAGTGTTTTCAATTCACCTTGAAGGTCTTGTTATATGTGTACTGTATTTGTCGGTTTATTCATTGCTCTGTTACTCATAAATTTAGCGTAACTAAATTGAAAAATGTAGGTTATCCTAATGTTGGACATTAAAAAGACCGCAGCAAGATTTCATGCATATCACGAGATAAAACAACAGTCTTGTCATATCCGAAAAATATAAGACAAATTTGATTCGATTGTATGAGGGCAGGGTATACACATTCTCTCACTATACAGCGTTTAAGGGTGGGGGGTGCTATGCAAATAGATAAACAGGCGCAAACGCTTTCTATATCAGCGTTTATCAAGTCATATAGTCAAGAATCATTTATGATAGTTGACTAAATGTAGTTTTTATGATATAGTCATATCAGACTATATCAGGGGGAACACACACATGAAATTGGTAGCAACAAAAACAAACATACAAAGCACAGAAAAGGTCTATGGTTATATTCGCGTTAGCACAGAAACACAGGTTGAAAAAGGCTATGGTCTGGAAACGCAGCGCAGGGCTATCAAAGACTACTGTAAACAGCACAAGCTTGATTTAGCGCAAATTTTTGTCGATAAAGGCATTTCAGGGACATCCTTGAATAGAGCGGGGCTTACTGACTTACTGACAGCTCTCAATGGGGTGCGCAAGGTCATTGTCTTGAACACCTCCCGTCTTTGGCGCGATGATTATGCAAGCGCGATTATACAAAAGACCTTTAAACAATCCGATGCGGAAATTATTAGTATCGAGCAACCAACCTATTCCCTTTATTCAAACAATCCGAACGATAAGCTCATCAATGGGATGCTGGAGCTGCTTGACCAATATGAGCGGCTATCTATCAATCTAAAACTTGCAAAGGGGCGCAAGACAAAAGCGCGTGCAGGTCAAAAAGCCTGTGGTGTCGCTCCGCTCGGTTATCGTTGGAATAAAAACGACAAATCACCAAAAGTTGAAATTGACCCTGACAATGCGGACATGGTAAAAGACATTTTCTTGTCTTATTTACAGTTAGGCAGTTTAAGCAAGCTAAAAGAGTATTTGGACGATAACAGCTATACCTCGCAGCGAGACAATTCTTTTTCAAAGCAAGCTCTTGCGGACATTTTAAAGAATGACTTTTACAAAGGCATTGTCACACATGGCACGGTCAAAACGCAGGGACAGCATGAACCAATCATCAGCGCGGTTCTTTTTGGACGGGTACAGGCAAAGCTAAATGCCGGACGGCGAAACAGATAACACTGAAAATCAATGCAATTGCTACTGGAACTTCCTTTCATGAAAACACTCCTTATAGTATAGTTAATACTATCAAGGAGTTGTTTTTTTATGAAGTCCAGAGGCGGTTTATCCGGAGCAGAACACAGCAACCGAACACGGGGCTTTGGCAGTGGTCATAGCGTCCCGTTATACGCATTTAAGATTGATTTTGAAGCAATCGGTCAAAAGCTGAGAGCAGAACGGGAACAATCGGGATATACACAAGAACAAGTAGCCGAAAAAATCGGAATCACACCCGCTTTCGTGGGTCATCTGGAACGAGCGGAACGCAGCATGAGCTTAGATACCCTGATTAAATTTTGCAACTTTTATCAGGTCACGATAGACTATCTGTTAGCAGAAACACTCCCACCGAAAGAACATAGCGTTGCAACACAAATCGCTAACATCCTAAAAGATAAAACACCAGAACAGCAAGCGGCGATATTGGACATTTTAAGAGCTGTTACACGGCATGTATAATTTGACCCCGCCTTATCTGTTTGGCAGGGTCATTCTGCTTCTAAGACGTGTCAAAGCAGGTGTTAGAGAAAGCGTCACAGTACGTTCATCTTGGTTGTAGATGTAACCATTGTTCTTAAAGTCTGCCAGTATTTCATTCGGGGCAAGTCCTATTTTCTGTGCGAAGAATTCCATGCTCATGCGGGTCTTGTTGTAGTATTTCGCTTTGTCTTCCGGCAGTTTATCCAGCCATACATCCAGCTTTACCATGATATCACCTCTATACTATCAGTTGCGACAACGATACTATATATCAGTGTTTTTGTCAAGATTCCGGAGTATTGTAAATTGAATTTAACAGTATGCTTCTTTTTGTTTACCTTTTAATGTTATGTTATATTATATTAATAACGTTAAAAGTCAAGAATAAATATAATATGGTATTAAGCTGGTTTCGTCAAGATACTTCCCAAGATATTGAAGTAGGATGCTCTCGCGCATCCTCATTTCCGATAAAGGTACTAAACTCATAAATTTTAATAGCCACGCAATAGAATCATCCCTAACATCCATATAGTAAATGCCAAAAGGTGACTTATCTTTCAATTTAAGTTGAGATCTATTTGTGATATTCAATAGCAGCCCACGATTGTTTATACAAATTATGTCAAATTGATTCTCATATGCAATTTTCTTTTCACTATGGTACGTGACTATATTATCAGCGAGAGTTTTTATATTTGCATATGTTGTATTTGAAAAAACAATGCTCAATATTTTTGATCCATCTGCTCTGCTCAATTTCTTAACACTATTCATCTGTTCTAAAGCACGATATACTTCATTTTTTTGTGACAAGTCAGGCTTTATTTCTATTGCAAAATCAGTAGCATCTGCAAATACAATTGATGGTCTTCCATTGATTTTGTCAATTGTGTACGGATGGGAGGGGTTTAGAATGATACAATCAATAGAATTACTAGTATTATCATTTATATCAATAATATTTCCTTTAACCACTCGAAATGGAAAAGGAAAAAACTTCTCAAAAAGCGCTTGGATAATGGGTTCTCTTCTATCTGCAACTTCTTGGGGTGTTCCGCGTCCTTCCAAACTTGCTTTTTTTAGAGCCGAGTTGATATCACTGGATTCTATTTTCAAGAGCTCAATTAATTTATGAGACGGCATAAAAACCCCCCTAAAAAACTTCATATTTGTCTAATAAATTTCATAGTAAATTTATTATAAATATAATATTAAGTTGATATCTGTTTCTTTTAGCAGAAGCAAAGGCTTGGACTATAACCTACAATCAAAATTCAAATCAAGATATAGTAGCTATATAAGGCAATAAACACAGCAAATCACGTCTATAACAGTATGCCTTTACAGACTCTTTGTCAAGTGCAATTTGTAAAAACTCGGCAGGGTCAAGGTCATTTGATACCACAACAGGCAATGTTCTGCCCCTGCCAAGTAATTTGTCGAAATAAGTCGATTGTTGTAAAACAGTCGACTTATTTCATTTTGCGTGATATAATAAATCATAATATCAGAGGTCTTAATGGGGGATTTTACATGGATAATATAGTTAGAGTTGGCTCCTGTCAAACACCCGAATTTATCGGCGATCCTTCCGCGGCACTTGATGTTATATTAAGATTTGCAAAAGAAGCCGAAGATAAAAATGTTGATCTGCTGTTGTTTCCTGAATGCTTTTTGACAGGTTATATTTTAAGTGAATCATTTGTGACAGAATATTCCTATAATTTTGAATCCGATCAATTCGCCGTAATACTCAAGCAGCTCGAACATATAGTTCCGGTGCTGGTTTTTGGTGTGAACGAAAAAAGGTCGGCACAGTATTTCAACTCTGCTGTTGTTATAAGTAAAGCCTACTGAACAACCACCTTTTTCCCAAGCGAAGGCATCCAAAAGAGAAGAAAAGAAAGAGGTTGAAAAAGAGC
>JAVBPP010000123.1:0-27316 GCA_031549535.1 Oscillospiraceae bacterium | reverse complement strand
AGTATCCACTTTCGTGTGTTCAATAAAGTTGCAACCAATTGACCGCAACCCATTTCCGAGTGTTAGGCTCGCAAGGTCAGTACATCTGGAAAAGGCATAGTTCCCAATACCCTCGACACTGTCGGGTATTGTCACGCTTGTAATACCATTTTTACCTTGAAATGCTTCCCTACCAATTGCAGCAACATCACAATTCCCAATCCTATCAGGTATCACAAGCATCCCGCCAGTATACCCAACATACCCGGTTATCGTAGCCTTGTTGTCATAAATTGTGCAAGTAAAATACCCACCCGCCGCCGGGGGAACGATGATGTTGACTGTTATCGGATCAGGCGGGGTAGGTCTGGGCGGCGCATAAAGAGCCTCAAATATGAAAGGATAATCAATCTCCAGATACCATTTATAATGCTCTAAACTCGAAACGCTCTTCTGGAAATCCTGTATTTGAGTTTTCATGAAAGAGAGTGTTTCTTTAAAGCCCATTGCTGTTTGATTTTCACCTTGTAAGTTGCGAATGGCATTGACAACACCGCTATTAAAACAAACATCTGTAAAATCAGTCGCATAATCACAACCTAATTCATAAGTCGAAGCTAACATATCAACAGAAGCCAAAAACGCTTTTGCCGTATCTTCGTTCTTGTTGCTTTTATAGGTGTTACCCACACGGGAAACAGAACCAGCCATTAAATCTTCGAACTTTACAAGTGATTTCATTGCGTAATATTGAGATATTATGGGATCCGTTGAAAACATAAAGTTTGAGATTGCTTTTCCAACTGCTTGACCAACTAATAACGCTCCACCTCCGGCAGCGGTTATTGCGGCGTCCCAAACTGCGCTCACACCTTTTTGTGAAATATAAGAAACTGTTTGTATCCCCACTTCTAATGCTGACCGAATTTCAGCTTTAAAAGAATCGTCACAGACTTTATAGGCATCTAAAAGAGCCGTTTTCATGGCAGGATTTTCAATAGCAGAGCAATTGGAATACATATCCCAAAGGACAGTTTTGACGTCTTCGCCAAGTGTGGCAATATAAGACCATCCGCTTATGGTATCTATGTAATCTTTAATGCTCTCGGCACCGCTGCCGACATCCGCTAAAAATCCAACATCAATATTTTTAAAGGTTTTTGAGAGCCATCCTTTAGTGCTGTTTTTAACGGCAGAGGCACCAGCCGAATTTAAAGATTTTGTGGTATCGAGTTTGCCTAATGATTTCTCAAGTTCTTTGAGAATATCTAAACCATATCGTGATGACATTTCTGCAGCTTTTGCCCACTCGGACGAATTATGCAGCCGTGTATCTAAAACGCTGTAAATAATAGAATCATAATAGCCTTTTGCTGTTAGTGTATCTCCTATATATGAACCGGGTTCAAAAACATGATTGACACCTTCCCATACAGCAACAGATCCCATAAAATCGCCGCTGCTTTGCAACTCTTTGACAAGAATCCGTGCAGCACTGGCATTTTCAGGGTCTTGGTAAAAATTAAGCCATTTTGAATCGGGAGTTAAACCATCTCCACCAACAGCTGAACCGCTATACCCGGAATTTAAAAGCATGTCAGCGACATACATGCTTTCGTTAAACGCTGGCATTGCAGCTTTTACGCGAATGGCAAACGGATTTATCCACCCCGGCAACTCCAGCCCTACAAGCCCACCAAGCGGCGCTGCTCCCAGCACCATAACCAATGCCAGCGCCAGCGCCAAACCGCTTTTGATAAACCGCTTCATAAATTTACTCCTCCTAAAATCCCCAAAAAATGTGTTCGCGCCTACAAACACGCCCTTTGGGTAAATCCTACACGCATATGAGCTGCAGAGCTATGGAACATTTGGGGTTCGCATAGAAAAGGCACTTGAACCCAACGGGGGAAATGGGGTATAATCAGAAGACCGCAGTGCGGGAAATCGGGCTGTATGAGCTGGTATTTTTGTTTCCGTTGCGTGTTACACCAACGCCAGCTTATTATGGCATAAAAGCCCAATTCCGTCAACAGGACGTGATCGCCGCCTATCTGCATCCTCGCGTAGTTCCCGCTCTTACTAAACAGCAAATGGAGTGACGCCTGCCTATGAAATCGAATATTTTGATTCTTCACGCTGACCAGCATAAGCAGAGCTGCCTGGGCGTTTATGGCAACCGCGAGGTACAGACCCCGCAGCTGGACGCGCTTGCCGCGGACGGCGTCTGCTATGAAAACAGCTTTACCCCCTACCCTGTCTGCACACCCTCGCGCTACTCGTTGCTCACCGGCCTGTACGCCTACCAGCATTTAGGGATGTCCAACCGCTGCACCCTGCCGCAGGGGCTGCCGACCTTTCCGCATCTGCTGCGAGAGAGCGGCTACCGCAGCGCAGCCGTGGGGAAGATGCATTTCACCCCCAGCTATGCGGATTTTGGCTATGACAGGCTCTGCCTTTGTGAGCAGGACGGAGACGGGCGTTTGGACGACGACTATCACCGTTACCTGCGCGAGTTGGGGCTGTGGGACTGCGCCGATACGCTCGAGCAGGTGGAGTCATACCGGCAAAACGCCGGGGCGGACTACTGGGAAAGCTGTGGTGCGCGAATTTCGGATTTGCCGGAGCGGCACTACTCCACCCGCTGGATTGCGGACCGCGCGGCGGAGGAGCTGGAGCGCTGGACGGACGGGGGAAATCTGCTGACGGTCGGCTTTGTAAAACCCCACCATCCTTTTGACCCGCCGCAGGAGTGGGCGGAGCGCTATGACCCGGAGATGCTCACTCTGCCGAAGGACTGGACAGCACAATGCCTTGCGCCGGATTTGGACTATGACGGCGGCTTTTATCCGCATGACAGGCTGACCCCCGCCACACTGCGCCGGTGCCTGGCCTATTATTACGCGGCCATTACACAGCTGGATACAGAAGTTGGGCGGCTGCTGGATATTCTGAAGCGCAGGGGCCTGTATGAAAACACGCTGATTGTTTACACCAGCGACCACGGGGATTATATGGGCGCGCGCCATATGCTGGGGAAGGGAAATTACCTCTACGATGCGCTCGCGAAGGTGCCGCTGTTGATTAAATATCCGCAGCACTGTGCCGTTCCCAAGGGGCGGGACAGCAGCCTTGTGAGTAACATCGACCTCGCCCCCACCCTGCTCGCCGCCGCCGGGCTGCCGCGCGCCGCGGGCATGTCCGGGCGCAATTTGCTCGAAAGCGCAGACGACCGGGACTTTGTTTTTTCCCAGCATGTCAAACACCGCCAATACATGCTGCGCTCCCAAACGCGCAAGCTGCTGTATTGTGAGCGGGCGGAGCTATGCCAATTCTTTGACCTGGAGAAAGACCCGCAGGAGCTGGAGAACCGCTACCGCGACCCGGCCTATCAAACCGAAACTACAGCGATGAAAGAGGCGCTCGCCCGCCTGATGCTCTTTGACGCCCCCGCCCCCGTGCACCTGGATTTGCAGGCGAGGCGCAGCCCCTGCCCCAACGCGCGGCTGGGCCGCGAGGAGGAGCGCAGGGAGACGCTGGCCTATATGCAGGAAAAAATGAAGCAATATACAAATTTATAGATAAAGGAGACCATCGCCATGTATCGCTTTCCCTACGCGGATATCACAGATCCCAAATATGACTGCAAGCGCGTGAACTTCCACACCCATGCCGGGGTCTGTCAGCCGGGCAAATGCGGCATTCACTCCATGAAAGCGGTTGCGGACGCCTATATGTATGCCCGCTATGACGCCCTTGCCTTTTCCAACCATGATATGTACCTGCCCATGGAGCCGGATATGGACGGCATTTTGCCGCTGGACGCCGTGGAATACTCCGGCACCCCGCACATGCTGCAGGTCGGCGTGAAAGAATACCGCGATCTGCCCCACCAGGAGGCCATGGATTTCACGCGGGAGCAGGGCGGCTTCACGATACTCTGCCACCCCAACTGGGGCATCCCCGGCTACCGCGACGATGCCTATCTCGCCAAGCTGGAACAGTGGCAGGGCTATACCGGCATTGAAATCATCAACCCGGTGATTTACCGTTTGGTCGGCTCCGGCCTTGCGCTGGATGTCTGGGACCATTTGCTGTCCCAGGGGCGCCTGCTTTACGGCTTCGGCAACGATGATTTTCACCTTTGGCATGATATGGCGCGGGCGTGGAACATGATTTATGCAAGCGAAACCAGCTTCGCTGCCATCAAAGAGGCGGTAGAGGCCGGGCGTTTCTATGTTTCCACCGGCCTTACGCTGAAGCATTGCGGCCTGGACGGCGATACGCTCAGCGTTACAGCGGGGTGGTACACCGAAAACGTAAGCAAGCAGTTTTGCTATAAATTCACCGGCTTCCAAGGCAGGCTTTTGGCGGAGTTTGACGCGGAAACTGCCGTATTTCGTATCCCCGAGGGTGAGGCTTATGTGCGCGTGGAAGTGACCGGCGAAAATGGAGCCAAACTGTTTTTGCAGCCGATTGTGCGAGTATAATACCAATATCCAAATACCTTTCCAAATAAAACGCTGCCCCCAAACCATTTTCCGGCTCGGGGGCAGCGTTTTTAGTTTTCATTTCTGCACCAATTCGATGATGCACATTTCCGCAGCGTCGCCGCGGCGCGGGCCGGTTTTGATAATCCGGCAATAACCGCCGCTGGTCTCTTTGTACTTTGGAGCGATTTCATCAAACAACTTTTTGACGACATCCTCTTTGGTGACATATGCCAAGACCTTGCGCTTTGAGGCAAGGGAACTGTCCTTTGCTGTGGTAATCATCTTCTCTGTCATCGCGCGCACTTCCTTCGCGCGGGTAACGGTGGTTTCAATCCTGCCGTTTTCTAACAGATAAGTGACCATGCCCCTGAGCATTGACCGGCGGTGATCGGTCGGTCTGCCAAGTTTTCGGGTTCCGGGCATGTTAGCTCTCTCCTTCCTTTGTCAGCGATTCGTATTAATCGTCCTCCCGGCGCAGGTCAAGCCCCAAAGACTGCAGCTTTGCGACGACCTCGTCCAGGGATTTTCTGCCGAGGTTGCGAACCTTCATCATGTCGTCCTCGGATTTGTTTATGAGTTCTTCAACGGTATTGATGTTCGCTCTCTTCAAACAGTTTGAGGAGCGCACAGACAGGTCAAGCTCATCAATGGTCATCTCCAAGACCTTTTCTTTGCCGTTGTCGTCCTTCTCCACCATAATCTCTGTGTCGTAGGCCTCGTCAGAGAGGTCGCCGAAGAGATTGAGATGCTCGTTGAGGATCTTGGCCCCTAGCGAAACAGCCTCCATCGCGCTGATGGTGCCGTTTGTCCACACCTCGAGGGTCAGCTTATCGTAGTCTGTAATCTGGCCGACACGGGTGTTTTCGACTGTGTAATTTACCTTCAGCACAGGCGAATAGATTGAGTCAATCGCGATAACGCCGATTGCGGGGTTCAAAATCTGCTTGTTGCGCTCGGCGGAAACATAGCCCCTGCCCTTATCGCAGGTTAATTCCATGCTGATATGCGCGCCGTCGTCAATCGTTGCAATGTGCTGCTCGGGATTGAGGATTTCAACCTCGGAATCTGTTTGAATACTGCCGGCGGTGATATCCGCCTCGCCGTTCATATCCACATACAGCTTCTTCGGCCCTTCGCCATGAATCTTTAGGACAACATCCTTCAAATTCAGCACGACTTCCGTGACATCCTCTTTAACCCCATCAATTGTGGAGAACTCATGCAGGATCCCATCTATCTTTACAGAAGTGATTGCATAGCCCGGCAATGAGGACAGCAATACTCTGCGCAGACTGTTGCCAAGGGTTGTGCCGTAACCACGCTCCAGGGGTTCCACAACAAACCTGCCATAGGTGCCGTTGTTGGTCACCTCAGCCGATTCGATTTTGGGCTTCTCTATTCCGATCATTCAGAAACCTCCTTCTTCTAAGCAGGGCAAGCCCCGCCGACGGAATTAAACTCACTGCCTTTTGCGGCATGATACTATCATACAATGCGACACTGTCGAAAAACGGCAATATCCATGCAGACAGAAGAATCATGCGGCATTATTTGGAGTAAAACTCGACGATCAGATGTTCCTCAACCGGTACGGCAATTTGCTCACGCGTGGGAAGACTGATAATCTTTGCAACGCTTGCATCCTTATCAGCATCCAGCCACTGCGGAACAGGACGGCCGGAGTTGATTTCGATAACTGCCTTCATATTGTCGGTCTCTTTGCTCTTTTGCTTAATCGTCACGACATCGCCGGGTTTTGTCAAATAGGACGGGATATCCACCTTATGGTCATTCACTTTAAAGTGACCGTGGGTCACAAGCTGCCTCGCCTGTGCACGGGAGGAGGCCCAGCCAAGCAGATAAATAACATTATCCAAGCGGCTTTCGCAAATTTGGAGCATGTTTTCACCTGTTACGCCCTGCTTGCGCTCCGCCATGAGGAAATACTTGTGGAACTGCCCTTCCTGAATGCCATAATAACGCCTCGCCTGCTGCTTTGCGCGCAGCTGCAAGCCGTATTCACTTGTCTTTTTGCGGCTCTGGCCGTGCTGTCCGGGGGCATAAGAGCGGCGATCCACGGAGCATTTGCCGGTGTAGCAACGCTCCCCTTTCAGGAACAGCTTCTTTCCCTCGCGGCGGCATAGTTTACAAACCGCGCCTGTATATCTTGCCATATTAACCCTCCATCCTTATACGCGCCTTCTCTTGGGCGGGCGGCAGCCGTTATGCGGAATCGGCGTAACGTCTTTAATCATGCTCACCTCAAGGCCTGCTGTCTGCAGCGCGCGAATCGCGGCCTCACGCCCCGAGCCGGGGCCCTTAACAAACACTTCAACAATTTTCATGCCGTGTTCCATTGCTGCCTTCGCGGCTGTTTCTGCAGCGGTCTGCGCCGCAAAGGGCGTGGACTTTCTGGAACCGCGGAAGCCCATTTCACCCGCGCTCGCCCAGGAAACAGCGTTCCCCTGCGTGTCGGTGATGGTAATAATGGTGTTGTTAAAGGTGGATTGGATATGGGCTGCGCCGCGTTCAATATTCTTGCGTTCGCGGCGTTTGCGTGTGCCCGCCTTTTTGGCTGTAGCTTTGGTAGCCATATTGTTCCTCCTCCGCTTTACTTCTTCTTGTTCGCAATGGTCTTTTTCGGGCCCTTGCGTGTACGGGCGTTCGTCTTAGAGCGCTGCCCTCTCACGGGCAAGCCCTTGCGATGACGTACACCGCGATAGCAGCCGATTTCAATCAGTCGCTTAATTTCAAATGCCGTCTCACGGCGCAGGTCACCTTCCACTTTGCAATCATGGTCGATATACTCACGCAGTTTGGAAACATCATCTTCGCTCAAGTCTCTGACTCGAATGTCGGGGTTGACACCCGTTGCTGCGATAATGTCGCTTGCAGTTTTCCGACCGATACCAAAGATATAAGTCAACGCAATTTCAATGCGTTTATCTCTGGGCAGGTCAACTCCTGATATACGCGCCATTGTTCAGTTGCACCTCCATATTGGTTTGCGTCCGCGGCTTAGCCTTGACGCTGCTTGTGCTTGGGATTTTCACAGATAACCATGACTTTTCCCTTGCGCTTAATGATTTTGCATTTTTCGCACATGGTCTTTACAGAAGGTCTCACTTTCATAACTGACCGTTCCTTTCTTGCCGTGCCGCCCTTGCGTTTACGGCGGCTTAGAATTTACTTAAAGCGCCAGGTAATGCGGCCGCGTGTCAAATCATAGGGTGACATTTCAACCGTAACCTTATCTCCGGGTAAAATCTTGATGTAGTTCATGCGTAGTTTTCCGGAAATATGCGCTAAAATCTTATGACCGTTTTCTAATTCCACCTGAAAAGTGGCGTTTGGTAACGCTTCCACTACCGTACCTTCGATTTCAATCATGTCTTGTTTCGACATGTGCATCCCTGCCTTTCCCATGGAATTCATCTGCGTTTTGTTCCCCGGCATGGAAAAGCGCTCTGCGCAGCCTGGAGTTGTAACGCATGTTTTCTGCCGCGATGCACTGTCCGGTTTGGAGCAGGTGGCGCGGGTTCTTTTTCTTCGGTCTTTCCAGGGGGCGCTCCTTGCCGTCGCACACGAGAAAGAAGCCCTGCTCCTCCCCCAGCACTGCCAGGAATTTGCCCCTGTCCCTGCCGCGCAGGGATTGCACTACTGTACCCATTTCCATCGTGCTACCTCTCAAGCATTGGGGTCGGTCAAAATGACCGGGCCGTCTGCCGTGATGGCAATGGTGTGTTCAAAGTGCGCGGAAAGCTTGCCGTCCCTTGTGACAACCGTCCAGCGGTCCGGCAGAATTTTGACTTGCCATGTCCCCTGATTCATCATCGGTTCAATGGCCAGGGTCATTCCGGGTACCAGGCGTACCCCTCTTCCCGGAGTGCCGTAGTTCGGCACGCTCGGTTCCTCATGCAGGGCCTTGCCGATTCCATGACCGGTAAACTCCCGCACGACACCGTAGCCCTCCGCCTCGCAATGTGCGCTCACCGCTGCTCCGATATCACCGACCCTGCCGCCCGCACACGCCGCTTGAATCCCTTTGTAAAGACTCTCACGCGTGGTGTCGCTCAGCCGCTTCGCCTCTTGGGAAATTTCTCCCGCTGCGAAAGTGGCGGCATTGTCGCCGTTGAAGCCCGCAAGGCTTGCTCCCAGGTCGATTTTCACCAAGTCGCCCGCTTGAATGATGCGCGTTTGCTTTGGGATGCCGTGGATAACCTCCTGGTTAATGGAAATGCAGGCAGTGGCCGGAAAGCCGTTGTAGTGTAAAAAGTTGGGCACAGCACCGCTTTTGACAATGAAATCGTGGGCAATCCGGTCGATTTCCGCTGTGCTGACGCCCGGCTCAACTGCCTCGCCCGCCAGCTTGAGCGCTCTGGCGGAAATGATGCATGCTTCCCTCATCAGCGCAAGTTCTTTGCTGTTTTTTAGGATAATCATATCTCTTTCCTTCCGAGCGCCAAGCCTGTTCGCAGGTTTACGAATTAGTCTAAGAAGCCCTTGTAGTGGCGCATCATCATCTGGCTCTCAATCTGCTTCACTGTTTCCAGCGCAACGCCGACGAGAATGATTAAGGATGTGCCGCCGAGGGTAATGTTCATCCCAGCCGCCCCGCTTTCCGGGAACGCCTTCTGCAGAATCACAGTCGAAACCTGGGAGAACACGATGGGGAACAATGCCACAACGCTAATCATCAGCGCGCCCAACAGGGTGATACGGTTGATGATTTTGCCGATGTATCTGGCAGTCGGCTCACCGGGGCGAATGCCCGGGATGGTGCCGCTGTTTTTCCGGATATTGTTGGACATTTCAATCGGATTGTACTGAATGCTGGCATAGAAGTAAGCAAAGCCGATAATCATGAAGAAATACATGATGCCGTATGCCCAGTGCTCATGGCTGAACACATCAAAGAACTTGTGCCAGAAAGAGCCTTCCGCAATCCTGTTCTCGATGAACATCTGGATGGTGGGTGGAAGGGACAAAATGGAACTGGCAAAGATGATGGGCATAACGCCGGACATGTTGACCTTAATCGGAATGTGCGTACTCTGGCCACCGTACATCTTTCTGCCGACAACGCGCTTTGCGTACTGAACCGGAATGCGCCGTTCGGAGTTATCCATCAGAACGATGTACGCAATCATCAGAATCAAGCAAATTGCCGCGAAGGGAGAAAGGAAATAGTAGGGGCCGCCGTGTGAGAGATAACCGATGCTGGGATCAAAGCTGAACAGACGGGTGATTTCGGTGGGCATTCTGGAAATAATGCCCGCAAACAGAATAATGGAAATACCGTTACCGATACCCTTTTCATTAATCTGCTCACCCAGCCACATGATGAGGGCTGTGCCCGCCGTAAAGCAAAGAATGATGACAGCCGCCTGGAAAAACGCCCAGAAACCGGTGTAGTCGTTTCCGTTCGCATCCACAGTGAGATACTCCTTGCTGCGGATGAAGAAATAATACGCCGTGCTCTGCATGAGGCCTAAGCCGACTGTGACAAAGCGGGTGATGGAGGCAATCTTCTTGCGGCCTTCCTCGCCCTCTTTTTGCAGGCGCTCCAGGTACGGAATCGCCACGGTCAACAGCTGCATGATGATGGACGCGTTAATGTAAGGGGTGATGGACATGGCAAAAATGGTGCCGTAGTTGAAGGCTTCACCTGTCATCATCGCCAGATAGCTCAAGAACGTGTCCTCAGTCCCCGCTTCCAGCAGCGCATGCTGGATGTCTGCAAACGGAACGGGAATCGCTGAGCCTACGCGGAAAATCAAAACAATCATTGCCGTAAAAAGCAACTTTTTGCGCAGATCTGCAATTTTCCAAGCGTTAACCAACGTTTGCAACATGATCAGATCACCTCTGCCTTTCCACCGGCAGCTTCAATTTTTTGTTTCGCGCTCTCGGAGAAAGCATTGGCCTGCACGGTCAGCTTCTTCGACAGTTCGCCTTGCCCCAAAATCTTGACGCCGTCCAAGGTCTTTTTAATCAGCCCCGTTTCGAGCAGCGCATCGATTGTTACAACCGCGCCGTCCGCAAACCGCTTCTCTAAAGACGCAAGGTTTACGATTGCCATTTCGGTCGCAAAAATGTTCACAAAGCCACGCTTCGGCACGCGGCGCTGCAGGGGCATCTGTCCGCCTTCAAAGCCGGCGCGCATGCCTCTGCCGGCGCGGGCTTTCTGTCCTTTATGACCCTTGCCGGCGGTTTTACCCTGACCGGACGCCGGGCCTCTGCCTATACGCTTGCGCGTTTTTACCGAGCCCTGTGACGGAGAAAGTTCATGCAATTTCACTTGCTTGCACCTCCCTCGTCAACCTCACTCACTTGAATGAGATGGGCCAGCTTTCTCATTTTCCCCCGTGTCGCCGCGTTATCCGGCTGCACGGTCACATCCCCGATTTTCTTCAAGCCCAGGGAATGCGCGGTGGCAAGCTGCGGCTTAGTGCCGCCGATTGTGCTTTTTATCAGCTTCAATTTTAAATCTGCCATCTTATAAACCATGCCTTTCTGGCCAAACAAGCTTATCTGGCCGAAATAATGCAACACATTGGCTGCAAATTAGCCGAGAATCTCCTGCGCCGACTTGCCGCGGATAGCAGCAACCTCTTCCGCAGTGCGAAGCTGCTTGAGGCCTTCCATCGTTGCGCGCACGACATTACAGGGGTTGTTGGAACGCAGCGCCTTTGTGCGGATATCTTTGATACCAACCGTTTCAACCACGGCACGCACCGGACCACCTGCGATAACGCCCGTACCGGGAGCGGCAGGCTTTAACAGGACAACACCTGCGCCAAACTTGCCGATGATCTCGTGCGGGATGGTTGTGCCCTTGAGCGCAATTTTCACGAGGTTTTTCTTAGCGTCCTCGATGCCCTTGCGGATTGCGTCCGGAACTTCGCCGGATTTCCCAAGGCCGAAACCGATTGTTCCATTGCCGTCGCCGACAACGACAAGCGCCGCAAACTTAAAGATACGGCCGCCCTTGACGGTTTTCGATACACGGTTGATCGCAACGACGCGCTCTGTAAATTCTGAGGCCGGAGCCGCTGTTTCAAACTTAGCCAAACGAATACCTCCTTTTCCTTAGAACTTCAGGCCACCCTCGCGGGCGCCCTCGGCCAATTCCTGAACACGGCCGTGATAGATATATCCGCCGCGGTCAAACACCACTTGCGTGATGCCTTTTTCCGCTGCGCGTTCTGCCAATTTTTTACCTACAGCCTTCGCTGCAGATTTATTTCCGCCGTAATCCGCAAAATCCTTTTCCACAGTTGAGGCAGACACGAGGGTTACACCCTGCACGTCGTCAATTAACTGGGCATAAATGTTCTGCAGGGAGCGGAACACATTCAGGCGCGGGCATTCCGCAGTTCCGGAAACCTTGGCGCGCACTCTTGCGTGGCGCTTTTGGCGAGCCTGATTGCTGTCTGGTCTTGTCACCATAGTAGCATTACACTCCTTACTGTTTATTTACCGCCCTTGCCGGCCTTGCCTTCCTTGCGGCGGATCACTTCGTCAACATACTTGATACCCTTGCCCTTATACGGCTCGGGCGGGCGGGTTTTGCGAACCTCTGCCGCAAACTGACCGACCTTTTGCTTGTCGGCACCGTTGATGATAATCTTGTTGGGGTTCGGAACCTCAACCGTGATGCCATCCGGCTCCGGCATAATTACCTGATGAGAGTAGCCGACATTCAAAACCAGCTCGCTGCCCTGCTTTGCGGCACGGTAACCGACGCCGTTGATGTCCAGTTCCTTCTTGAAGCCTTCGTTCACGCCGGCGACCATGTTGGCAATCAGCGTTCTTGTCAGGCCGTGCAGGGAACGGTTCTCTTTCTCATCGTCCGGGCGCGTAACAAGCAGCTGCGCGCCTTCCATGTTCAATGCCATGTTGGCATGCATCGTTTGGCTTAGGGTGCCTTTCGGGCCCTTCACGGTAACGGTGCTTCCGTCAATCTTGACATCAACGCCTGCGGGAATATCAATGGGTTTTCTGCCTATTCGTGACATTTGAGCACCTCCTTACCAAACGAATGCAAGGACTTCGCCGCCGATATTGGCTTTGCGTGCGTCCTTATCTGTCATAACGCCCTTGGATGTTGAGAGGATTGCGATACCCAGACCCTTCATGACGCGGGGCATATCCTCACAGTTGCTGTAAATACGCAGGCCGGGCTTGGAAACTCTGCGCAGGCCGGTAATAACCTGGCTCTTATTTTCGCCGTATTTTAGGACGATTTCAATAACGCCCTGTTTGCCGTCGTCCTCCACTTTGAAAGAACGAACATAACCCTCATCCAACAGAATCTGCGCGATTGCTTTTTTCATATTCGATGCGGGAATTTTAACCGTATCATGCTTCGCTGAATTCGCGTTGCGGATTCTGGTGAGCATATCGGCAATGGAATCCGTGATTTGCATTCCGTTAACCTCCTTATCAGCGGCTTAATTTACCAGCTCGCCTTTTTCACGCCGGGAATCTGACCGGCATGCGCAAGCTCTCTGAAACAAATGCGGCATACGCCGTACTTGCGCAGATAGGCATGGGGTCTGCCGCAGATTTTGCATCTGTTATACTGTCTTGAGGAAAACTTGGCCGGGCGCTGTTGTTTTACCTTCATGGATGTTTTTGCCATAATGCTTCCTCCTTACTTTGCAAACGGAGCGCCCATTAAGCTGAGCAGCTCGCGCGCTTCTTCATCTGTTCCTGCGGTGGTGACAAAGCAGATATCCATGCCTCTGACCTTGTCAATTTTATCGTAGTCAATTTCCGGGAAAATCAACTGCTCTTTTACGCCCATGGAATAGTTCCCGCGGCCGTCAAAGCTGTTGGGGTTGATGCCTCTGAAGTCACGCACTCTGGGCAGCGCAAGATTGAAGAATCTGTCAACAAATTCATACATTCTGTCACCGCGCAGCGTTACCTTCGCGCCGATGGTTATGCCCTCGCGCAGCTTAAAGTTCGCCACGCTTTTCTTCGCCTTACAAAGAACGGGTTTTTGACCTGTGATTTGCATCAAATCGGAAACGACGCTTTCGAGTATCTTTGCATTGTCTCTCGCTTCGCCGCAGCCGATGTTGATAACAACCTTATCGAGCTTCGGGATTTGCATGACGCTCTTATACTGAAACTTTTTCATCAGTTCAGGCGCAACGGTTTTTGCATAGCTGTCCTTTAACCTTGGCATATGTCATGTCCCTCCCTTATTCAAATTCTGCCTTGCATTTTTTGCAGGTACGCATCTTTTTGCCCTTGCTGCTTACGCTGTGACCCACGCGGGTGGGCTTGCTGCACTTGGGGCAGACCAGCTGCACCTTGCAGGCATACAACGCGCTTTCGGCCTTAATCAAGCCGCCGGGCTCCCCCATCTTCTTGGGCTTGACATGCTTGGTGACGATGTTAACGCCATCCACGATGACCTTTTCCTCAGAGGGGCTGACCTGCATCACTTTACCGCGCTTGCCGCGGTATTTGCCGTTGATGACAACGACCATATCGCCGGTTTTTACATGCACTTTATTCATTCTTCGTTCCTCCCGCTCACAGAACTTCCGGAGCGAGGGAGAGAATCTTGAGATAATCTTTCTCACGAAGCTCTCTGGCTACCGGCCCAAAAATACGGGTTCCTCTTGGGTTCTTATCTTCTTTGATGATAACGGCTGCGTTCTCATCAAAACGAATATAGGTACCATCATCACGGCGCAGACCGCTCGCGGTGCGAACGACAACTGCTCTGACGATTTCGCCTTTTTTCACAACGCCGCCGGGCGATGCTTTTTTAACCGAAGCAACGATAACGTCTCCGATATTCGCATACCTTCTGCCGGTGCCGCCCAGGACACGGATACACATGATTTCCTTCGCGCCCGTGTTGTCGGCAACCTTTAGGTAACTCTGTTGCTGTATCACAGTGTTTGCCTCCTTACAAGCGCCAAATTATTTGGCTTTCTCAATAATTTCAACCACGCGCCATCTCTTATCCTTCGAAATCGGGCGGGTCTCCATAACGGAAACCTTGTCGCCGATGCCGCATTCGTTGTTTTCATCATGTGCTTTAAACTTCACGGTGCGGTTCATAATCTTTTTATAAAGCGGATGACGAACCTTATCCTGCACGGCAACAACGACTGTCTTATCCATCTTATCGCTGGTGACGACACCAACGCGCGTTTTTCTTAAGTTTCTTTCGCTCATGCTGTTTTGCCCTCCCTTTCCTTACGACTGAATGCCGTGGAGTTCGATATCGCGCAATACGGTTTTCACGCGGGCAATATCTTTCTTAACGGCATTAATTCGCATCGGGTTGTCGAGCTGGTTGATGGCCTGCTGGAAGCGCAGTTTGAACAGCTCATCCTTCAGCTCAAGCAGCTTAGCATCCAGCTCTTTGGCAGAAAGTTTTCTGATATCACTGGCTTTCATTCTTGCTCACCACCCGTTTCTTCCTTTGTAACAAACTTACATTTAATCGGCAGCTTGTGTGCGGCAAGGCGCATGGCCTCGGCTGCAAGCTCCCTGTCAACGCCCGCAATTTCAAACATGACTCTGCCGGGCTTAACGACCGCTACCCAATATTCCGGGGAACCTTTACCGGAACCCATGCGGGTCTCGGCCGGCTTTTCCGTGATGGGCTTATCGGGGAAAATCTTAATCCATACCTGGCCGCCGCGCTTGATGTAACGTGTCATCGCGATACGGGCAGCTTCAATCTGGTTGGAGGTAATCCATGCGGGCTCCAACGCCACAAGGCCGAAATCGCCGTAGGTAACGGTATTGCCCCTTGTCGCCTTGCCCTTCATGCGTCCTCTGTGGACTCTGCGGTATTTCACGCGCTTGGGTAACAACATTAGCGAGCGCCCCCTTCCCTGCGGGTTCTTCTGTTCTCGTGCAGAACCTCGCCGCGGTAAATCCACACTTTTACGCCGATACAGCCGTAAGTGGTTCTTGCCTCTGTAAAGCCGTAGTCAATGTCCGCGCGGATGGTTTGCAGCGGAATCGTACCTTCATGATAATGCTCGGTTCTGGCGATTTCCGCGCCGCCGAGTCTGCCGGAGACCTGGGTTTTGATGCCCTTTGCGCCGAGTTTCATGGTGCGCCCGAGCGCCTGCTTGAGTGCGCGGCGGAACGAAACACGTCTCTCGAGCTGGGCTGCGATGCTTTCCGCAACGAGCTGTGCGTTTAAATCCGGCTGCTTGATTTCCACGATATTCAGGGAAACTTCTTTGCCGCCGAGCTTTTTCTCGCAGATTTTCTTGAGCTTCTCAATCTCCTGGCCGCCTCTGCCGATTACCATGCCGGGCTTGGCGCAGTGAACGGTGATATACACACGCTTGGAGTCGCGCTCAATTTCCACCTTGGGAACCCCGGCGGGTTTGAGCAGCTTAAGCAGGTATTCACGCAGCTGATAATCCTCAACGAGGAGATCGCCGAATTTGTTGGGATCGGCATACCAGCGTGATTCCCAGTTTTTAATCACACCGACGCGCAGGCCGGTTGGATTCACTTTTTGTCCCATAATATTCCTCCTCCTCGCTTATTCTGCTTCCTTAAGCACAAGATTGATGTGCGATGTTTTCTTCAAGATTCTCGTTGTGCCGCCGCGTGCGCGAAAACGCATACGCTTGAGGGTGGGTCCGGGGCACGCCCAGCATTTTGCAACATAGAGGCGTTCCGGGTCCATGTCAAAGTTGTTCTCCGCGTTTGCCATTGCGGAATTCAGCAGCTTGAGAACCGGCTCACACGCGGCCTTGGGCGTGTGCTTGAGAATTGCCTGTGCTTTTGCGGCAGGCTGATTGCGAATTAAATCCAGAACAATCTGAACCTTCATCGGGGACATGCGCACAAATGTGACGCTTGCCTTCGCCTCCGGCATCTCCAGCGCATCCTGTTTTGCCTTATCTGCCATGATTTACACACTCCTTTCGACCGGTTTACTTAGAATTGGATGTTTTGGACCCCGCGTGGCCGCGGAATGTCCTGGTCGGCGCAAATTCGCCGAGCTTATGGCCAACCATGTCTTCCGTCACATAAACGGGAACATGCTTGCGTCCGTCATGGACGGCAAAGGTGTGGCCGACAAAGTCCGGGAAAATGGTGGAAGAACGGCTCCAGGTTTTTAAAACCTGCTTGTTGCCGGACTGGTTCATTTCCACAACCTTCTCGAGCAGACGAGGCTGCACGAACGGTCCCTTTTTAACGCTTCTGCCCATGTGTTTCTGCTCCTTTCATCGGCTACTTATCGTCGCGGCGTCTAACTATCATTGCATTGGACGCCTTCTTCTTTGCGCGGGTCTTGTGGCCGAGCGCCGGTTTGCCCCACGGAGTGGAGGGTCCGGGACGCCCGATGGGGCTCTTGCCCTCACCGCCGCCGTGCGGGTGGTCACAGGGGTTCATGACGCTGCCGCGAACGGTAGGTCTCCAGCCCATGTTGCGCTTACGACCCGCTTTACCGATTTTGACGTTCTCGTGGTCAATATTGCTGACCTGGCCGATAGTCGCCATACAGTTGGAAAGCACGTTGCGCAGCTCGCCCGAAGGCAGGCGCAGCAGGGCGTATCTGCCCTCTTTGGCCATCAGCTGTGCGGAGTTGCCGGCTGCTCTTGCGAGCTGGCCGCCGCGCCCGGGGTAAAGCTCCACATTGTGGATAACCGTACCGGTGGGGATATTGCTCAGCGGCATGGCGTTGCCGGGCTTAATGTCCGCGCCCTCGCCCGCGATAACGGCATCGCCGACCTTCAGGTTATGGGGGGCGATGATGTAACGCTTTTCGCCGTCCTCATACTGCAGCAGTGCAATATAGGCGGAGCGGTTGGGGTCATATTCCAGCGTTGCGACGGTTGCGGGGATTTGCAGCTTGTCGCGCTTGAAATCGATGACGCGGTACTTTCTGCGGTTGCCGCCGCCGCGGTGGCGCACTGTGATTCTGCCGTAGCTGTTGCGCCCGGAACTCTTTTTCATCGGCTCCAAAAGGCTGCGTTCTGCAGGAACCTTGGAAAGAACCGAGAAATCCGTAACCGACATGTTACGCCTTGCGTTGGTTGTCGGGTTGTATACACGAATTGACATACGATATCCTTTCTTAGAAACAGCTTTGCGGAGTTATGTCACGCTCCATACCTCGCCGTTTCTATGTTGGTTGTTTTTAATACAGGCCGTCAAACACTTCAATGGTGCCGGACTTTTCTGTTAAGGTGACAACAGCTTTTTTCCAAGAGGGCGTAAGGCCCGTGAAACGGCCATAGGTGCGGGGCTTGCCGTGCATGGAAACGGTGTTGACCTTTTTGACCTCTACCTTGAACAATGTCTCAACCGCTTTCGCGATTTCAATTTTGTTCGCATCCTTCGCAACCGCGAAGGTGTATTTCTTCTGCGCTACGCCATCCATACTCTCTTCTGTGATGATGGGGCGCAGAATGATGTCTTGCGCAAGCTTGCTCATGCATATACCTCCTCAATCTTTGCCACGGCATCCTTGAGCACGAGCATGGTGTCGCAATTCAGGATATCGTAAACATTGAGCGTAGAAACAAGAGAAACCTTGACTCCCGCGATGTTACGCGCGCTGCGGTAGAGCACATCGTTCTTCTCCGGCAAAACAATCAGTGTCTTTTTACCGGTCTGGAGCGCGGAAAGAACCTTGAACACCTCGCGGGTCTTGATTTCTTTCAGCTCCAGGCTTTCCAGAACCACCAGCTCCTCCGCGGCTACCTTGCTGGAAAACGCGGATTTCATCGCCAGGCGTCTAACCTTCTTGTTCACGGACTTTGCATAGTCGCGGGGCTTGGGGCCGTGGGAGATACCGCCGTGCTTCCACTGCGGCGCTCTTGTGGAGCCCTGCCTTGCGCGGCCTGTGCCCTTTTGCCTCCAGGGCTTCTTGCCGCCGCCGCTTACTTCGGCGCGCGTAAGGGTGGACTGGGTGCCCTGACGTTTGTTGGCAAGATAGGTGACGACGCAAAGATGCATGGCGGACGTGTTCGGCGTAATGCCGAAAATGCTTTCCGCAAGGGTCATATCGCTGACCTTTTTGCCTGTTGCGTCAAAAACGGATACGTTAGGCATAACTCATTTTCCTCCTTACGCTTTTTTTACACAATCGCGAATCAGAACGATGCCGCCCTTGGGGCCGGGCACTGCGCCCTTGATTGCGATGAGGTTGTTTTCCGCGTCAATCTTCACAACGCTGAGGTTTTGAATGGTAACGCGCTCATGGCCGAGATGGCCGGCAAGCTTCTTGCCCTTATATACTCTGGAAGGGTCGCTGCACGCGCCCAGGGAGCCTGCGTGCCTGTGAACGGGGCCGGTACCGTGGGATTCCTTCAGGCGGGAAAAATTCCAGCGCTTGATGGAGCCTGCCGTTCCCTTACCCTTGCTGGTGCCGGTAACGTCTACCAGGTCGCCCGCGTCAAAAATGTCTGCCTTAAGAATGTCGCCGACATTCACGCTGTCACCGTTTGCCAGCTTGAACTCGCGCAAATTCTTCTTCGGCGCAACGTCCGCCTTTTTGAAGTGACCCGCCTTGGGCTTGTTCAGGCGCTGTACCTTTACATCGCCAAAGCCGAGCTGCACCGCTTCGTAGCCGTCCTTTTCCATCGTCTTTTTCATGACGACGGGGCAGGGACCCGCCTCAATGACGGTGACGGGGACGACGTTGCCTTTTTCGTCGAAAATCTGCGTCATGCCGATTTTCTTACCGATCAATCCTTTTTCCATGTTGTTCCTCCTTCGGTTATTGGTTGGCGTTTTGCCAACTTGACCTGCGTTTGCGAAACCTTATATATAATTGTATTGCAATTATAATTTAATTTCGATTTCCACGCCTGCCGGGAGCTCCAGACCGGTGAGCGCCTCCACGGTTTTGGGGGACGGACGCACGATGTCGATTAATCTCTTGTGCGTTCTCTGCTCGAACTGCTCACGGCTGTCCTTATACTTATGCACAGCGCGCAAAACGGTTACGATTTCCTTCTCTGTCGGGAGCGGCACGGGACCTGCGATTTGCGCATTGGTGCGCTTTGCGGTTTCCACGATTTTTTCCGCCGCCTTGTCCACCAGATTGTGGTCATAGCCCTTGAGTCTGATACGGATGGTTCCCTTGACTGCCATTGTGTTGCCTCCTTTAAATTTGGGTGTTTCCTGTTCCAGAGCAACAAAAAGCGAAAACTGACCCGGGCGTTTCATCCCCTCCGATTGAAAAACCGGAGAGACAGAACAGCTTATCCAAAACGGGCAGCCGTTCCGGGTCCGGGTAACGCTTCGCATTCGCTCATCTTTTCCCCCACGGCGGCAAGGCTAAGGGAAACCTTGCTCCTCTAGGCAAAAAGACGCTCATCGCCCGGTTTTTAACCAGACATACTCCGCAGAAATTCCCTGCTCCCCGGCGCGAAAACCGGCAGCAGCCACCTCCTGCATCAACGCACATCTCCTCGTGTTTTGCGGTTTTTAGGCACAAAAATCCCGTTCCCCGCAACACGCGCTAGAAAATAATAGCACAACAGGGAACGGAATGCAAGAACTTTTTTTGTATTTTTCAGGCTTTTTGTCACTTTTTTGCTTGACGCAAACAGGACATCTACATGCTGTAGCAGTGCGGTTTAGGGAGCACACGATATAGGGGTGATTTCTATTTCTATTCCAATTCCGACACCGAGAGTGATTTGACAACAACCGTTTGTTTATCAAAGGCGCTGAAGCCTACAGGGGCAGTCGGTAGGTCAAAATGCATGTACGGAAAATTTTCACTGTAATGTGTAAGCACGCCGTTCACGATAACCGCCATGAAGTCCCGCTGCAGGATCCATGAAATATGAATGTCCGGCGTGTCGACAGCAGGCAGTTCCGTATTAAAATCCATGCAATAGTCCACAGCAATATCCCAAGTGAGAATTTTACCAGGCTGCCTGCTCCAACTGCTGTTTTTCATATAACCGCCGTTGAAGGAGAGCCATGTCGGCTTGTCTTCTATGCAAGCATGAAACGAAAGTAAAAACGCCGTATCCTTATTTTCAATGCAGGCATCAATTTTAAGCGGGGCAGAAAACGTTTGCTTTGTTTGCATCAAACCCTTTGTTTCATAGATACTGTCCCCGGTCTTTATGGATATGGCACGGCCTGACGTTCTGTGTTTTATTTTGCCGACAGCTTTTACCTGTTTTTTTAAGTCAATTTGATGCTCCCTTGCAAGTACGCATCTTGACAACACATATTTTTCTGTAATCAATTCTTGGTATTGGGGATAGCTTTCTTTTAGCGGCACCGTTTTCATGCTGTCCGATGATGAGAAAATCGCCATTTTTGATATATTGTCCACCGGTGATTTCCACATCAGCATATCCTTGGAGCGCAAGCAATAATCCACAGGGTTTCCGGCTGCGTCTTTTGGCGACAATACATCCGGCGTGTCTATACCAACCGCCATCTTTATCATTTTAATCATTTTCGCATCGTTACTCATAAGTTGCCGCAAGCAGTAAATGAGAACCTCCCGGTGAGCCTTCTCTCGCAGGGCGTGAGCGCCCTTTCTGATTGCCATGCAGCCGATATACGAGGTTTGGTGCCCGTTATACCCGTAAAAGCCGTTACAGCTGAAATCGGTCTCGTATTCCGTCCCCTTTAGCTCGGCTGCGCAGAGCTCGCCGCAGCCCTCACCCACCGCACCCCTTGCTTCAGCGTGATACCAAAAAAATGAACCCAGCGCTCCTGCGCCGTTGAATGTTTCAAGTGCCGCATCATCGGCATTGCAAAAAAACGCATCATCCTTCAGCCGAGAAATTAATGTTTCATACGCGGCGTATCCGTATGCTTCGCCCTGTGTCTCGTTCCGCTCGGCATCGTGGATAATCTCGAGCAATACATCCTTCATATCTGGTTTGGGTAGTGTTGTCTGCGTGATGATAATAACCCGATTCAGATCCCGAAACCAATTGGGCTCGGCGGACACTGTTTCATCCTCGTTCACCACCAGCGTTTCCTCATCACGATGGTAGCCCGTAAACAGCTTCCACGCATGCTGAAACCGATTTGCGCCATCTGCATAGGCCGCCAGCACCGGATGGCCGTGATAAATCGAATTGGATATCACTTGAAATACTTCGTTCTTAGCTCGTCCGGCGACTTCGATTACGCCGTAATCATACCCGACAAAGCGATGCAAACGCCCAATATAATCGTGGGCAGCTTCAAAGCTGTAATTGTTTTTATCCAGGTCTTCGCTAAAGGTGGTGACCATACCCATGCCAGAGACAACGAGAAATTTGCGGTATAAGCCATACCGCGTGTCTTGCTCCGGCGGCATGCCCTCAAGATGCATATACAGGCTGGCAAAGCAGCGCAGAAAGTCGCATCCACCCGTCCAGGGCGTATTACCTGTGGGGAACACACCCTCAATCATATATTGCGCAGGCAGTTCGCTGAGTTCCATCCCCGCCTGCTTCATCCTACTGACAATCTCCGGAATTTTCGGAGAATAGCTTGCGGGGTTTTGTTGCGGTTTTTTTACTGTATCGCTCATACGGTTTCCCTCCTTTTTGTTGTCACTGTCAGTTTATCAGACAACATGCGCCTTGTCTTATCAGTTTGTATCGATTTTAACCGGGCAATACAATTTAATGTCGGGGTTATCAAAGCTCACCCGCGCATCATAAACCGCAAATATGCCTTGCTTATCCGCTTGCATACCATTCTCCCGCGCGAAGGATAGCAGCAAGGCGGCATACCTGTCATAATCGCCGGTGACGCTGCTTTCCAGCACAAGATACCTGCTTTTCTCTGTCATGACAGAGATAATATGTTGCGTTTCTACAGGCTGCAGCTCCCACGGAACCCTGACTCCGCAAACACAAAAATCCCCGCCCTTTTGCAGCAATAATTCCTTAAAAGATTTTACAAGGTGCGGATAATATGCCGTTACATACTCTGCCACCAAACGGGACGCTGCCGTCTCGGCATGGCTTCCCTCCGCTTTCGCCGCAAGAAAACGCAGCTGCGGGTTATTCGTCACGCTTATTTTGGTTTCTTCCCTCCGTTTTCGGATGGGCAGATACAATTTTAATTTTACAGGCGCTCCATTTCTTAGCATGTACTCCTCATAATACGGTTCATCCGTATAGGCAAACATACTGCTTTGCAGCCATATGGCGTATAGATAATCCCATGCTGCATTGATTTGCAGCGCATCGTTTTTAACAGTCGAGGTGGCGAAGGTAGCAGCAAAAGCGGGCATCTGCTGCATTACTTGAAAGCCGCTTTGTGCCAAGGCTCCGCAATCCAGAGCAGTATCCGTTAGGTATAGCTCGTAACAGAAGCGCCCCCTCTCCTGTTGCCCGTTTCTTCCAAAAATTCTTCCGCCGTAATCCGGAAAGTCAGCTAAAAACGTATGCAGCGCTGCGGTCTCGATATGCGCAAAGCTGGTATCATAAAATAAAATGCGCAGCGTTGGGGGTATCGTTTCATTCGACACCGTGACCGCTTGCAACGGTTCGCCCCCCCACGGCGGAAAAAAATAATAGTCCCCTCCGCTTTTATAAGCGGAGGGCGTGACGCCAAGCATGTCCTTGACCGCCCGACACAACGCCTGGTGTGAGGAATAACCACAGCGCAGGGCAATATCGGTTAAGGAAACGTCGGAGGATTTTATGAGCGCCAGCGCATTGGAGAGCCGCCGCTTGCGAATATATTCTTTTACAGAATGACCCACTGAATTATAAAAATCCCGGTAAAGCTTTGCATGCGAAACAGCGCCGGCAAGGGACAGCAAACCCGTGTCCAGCTTCGATGGCAAATCTTCCTCAATTTGACAAACCAGACGGCTAATATAGTCGTTATTGTTGAAAATCAATCCTCCTTGCCTTTCAAAAACACTTCCACTTTACGAAACAATTCTGTTATATCAATGGGTTTTCCGATATGATCGTTCATCCCCGCAGCCTTGCACGCGTCCACGTCCTCTTTAAACGCATTCGCCGTCATTGCAACGATGGGGACAGCCGAAGCCTGCGGTGTGCCAAGCGCCCGAATCTGTTGCGTTGCGCTGAGTCCATCCATCACCGGCATCTGCACGTCCATAAAAATCAAATCGTATTTATCTTGATTTTCGCCGAACATCTCCAAGGCTTCTTTTCCGTTTTCGGCGCAGTCAATTTTGATTTTCATTTCTTCCAGCAGCGTTATGACGATTTCGCGGTTGATTTCAATATCTTCCACCAGCAGCAAACGGCAGCTGCTGAACGTTTTTGCCGTCTTCTCTTGTTCGGCTGCCCGCGGAGCCAGGGCATCTTTATTGACAACAAGCTCATTGATGACGTTAAGAATGGAGGATTGAAACAGCGGTTTTTGAATGAAATGAACAATGCCCGCCTCACCGGCCTCCCTGGCAATGGTATTCCACTCCGAAATGGAAATCATGATTACATTGACATTGTTTTCGCCTGTTAGGAGCCGAATCCGGCGCGTGGTTTCAATGCCATCCATTTCTTCCATGAGATAATCAACGAAAGCAATCTGATACGGCTTACCCTCCCGGATGGCGGCACGAACCATGTTCACGGCCTCCCCGCCGCTCTGGGCAATATCACAGCATATCTCAAACTGCCGCATCATGCGCTGAAAATAACGCAGGATTTCCGGGTCGTCATCCACTACCAAAACACGAATTGCCGCATAAACTGATTTATCAAATACACTTTTCGTATTAAATTGATGATCCACGGCCAATTTTGCCGAAAAACTGAAACAGCTGCCTTTGCCGGGCTCGCTGGTTACGTCGACTGTGCCGCCCATGAGCTCCACAATTTTTTTGGATATGGCAAGGCCCAGCCCCGTTCCGCCGAACTTGCGGGTGATGTTGGCCTCGGCCTGCTCAAAGGACTCAAAAAGTTTGGTCATCTGCTCTGGAGAAATCCCGATGCCGTCATCTGACACATCGCAGCGCAGCGTACAAACGCCGTCCTTTTCCTCCAGCTTTTTAATTTTTAACGTAACGTTTCCGCGGTCCGGCGTGAATTTCACCGCATTGGACAGCAGGTTTGTAATAATCTGGGAAAGCCGCAGCTCATCCCCTATTACATGGTGCGGCATGGCTGTATCAATGTCAACAAACACATTGATTTTCTTTTCTTCTGCCTTAACGGAAATGACATCGACTATATTTTGCAGCATGCGTTCCAGATCAAAAGGCTCCGGCTGCAGCACAAGCTTATTGGCATCAATTTTGGACATGTCAAGGATATCGTTAATCAAAGCCAGTAAATGACGTGAGGCCTCGCTGATTTTATCCAGGCAATAGCGCATCTTGCCCGGCTCGTTTGACGTCTGCCCAATTTTTGTCATGCCGATAATCGCATTCATCGGTGTGCGGATTTCATGGCTCATATTGGCCAGAAACACACTTTTGGCGGAAGCATTGTTTTCGGCGATTCGCTTTGCTTCCCTTAGCTGCTGTTCTGTTTTTTGGATTTCTTCCAACATCGCCTTATACTCGCGCAAATCGCGTGTATATGCGGCGATTCTGTAACCGCCTTTATATTCAATTCTAACCAGTGTTATTTCGCAGACAAAGGGCGTTTGATCCAGGGTTTGATGCGTCCATTCAAAAACGCAGGAGCCTTCTTCCATGGCCTGCTGCATATGGCGGTGATGCACCTGTTTCGAAAGCTGCCCATCCGGCTGCCTCTCGGGCGAGAGCTTAAAGAATTCATCCATAAAAACTTGCTTCGCAGGCAAAGCGAACAGCTTGAGCGCGGCGTTGTTGCAGTCAATCGCCCGAAATTCCTCATCCCAGAAGGAAAAGCATATGGGTGTTGCGTTAATCATGGCCTGGTTGCGGTCGTCCGCTTCGCGCGCTTCGGCCTGCGCCGCCTGTTCAGCGCGCACATCACGCACATAGCCCATGATGCGAAAACTATTTTTATAGGCAACCTTTTTGAGCGTTACCTCAGCGGGCAGCGGCTCGCCCTGTAACGTAAGGTGCATCCAGGGAAAGCTGACCTCCCCCGTTTGCATGGCGATACTGACATATTCCATCGCCATTTCATCCGCAGGCCGTCCGGAGGGTTGTACCGGGGCGGAAAGTTCAAAAAACCGTTCACAATATTCTTGTTTTGACGCGCATTGAAACAACTTGACGGCGGCCTCGTTGCAATCAATTTTTTCCATTTTATCGTTCCAGACATCAATGGCCAGCGGGCAGGCGTCCAGCATCAGCTTGTTTCTTTCCTCTGCCTCCTGCGCCGCTGCCTCCTGGTCATGCCTGGCCGTAATATCCCTGGCGATGCCAAGCAACCCCGCTACCGCACCGTCCGAAAAAATCGGGGTCTTAATCGTTTCCACAAACCGTTTTGAGCCGTCCGGATAGGTAAGCCATTCCTCTATGGATTCTGTCTGGTTGGCAGACATCACGCGCCTGTCCGCCTCGATAAACAGGGCAGCCATTTTTTCGTCAATATTAAATATTTCCATGTCCGTTTTGCCAATCAAATCCGCTTCTTTGCAATTGGCAAAACGTTCAAAGCTGGGGTTACAGCCGGTATACCGGCCATTCACATCCTTATAGAAAATAGGATCGGGAATCGTATCACGAATCACCTTTAATACGGCGTTGTTATTGCTCATACCCATCCTCCTCGCAAATTACCATTGCTTCGGCACGTAACAGCAGTTCATTTTGCGGGTCGAAATGCTCGGCCGTATGGGATTTTGACCCGCAAAATTTTTACTACTGTTTAGTGCCGAGGTAATACCCTATCCAATTATAACCAGATTATAAGCCGCCACTCTATACCGTTAGTGTAACAGAAAAAGTGAAAAAAGTAAATGTTGATGGCGCAAAACACCATTTTTCATTGCCATTCACTGCAAACTTTATTATGGAAGCCGTTACGTTTTTATGTTATACTATTATTTCAGCACGTAAAAAGCGGATACTGAGGATGCTTATGAAAACGGAACGCCTTTTATCTATTGTAATTTATCTTTTAAATAATGATACAGTCAGTGCAGCAAAATTAGCGGAGCGTTTTGAGGTTTCCAAGCGCACGATTCTACGGGATGTTGCACAAATCTCATTGGCCGGAATCCCAATACAATCCCTCCCCGGTGCGAACGGCGGCTACGCAATTATGGAGGGCTACAAGCTAGACGGGCAGTTGCTCAATGCCGCAGATCAGTCCTCCCTTATAACCGCGCTGAAGGGTTTTCTCACAGCATATGACAACAGCCGTTACAATGGCGTGTTGGAAAAACTCTCATCCATACTACCCAAGCAGCAAAACCAAACTATTTTTTTTGATTTTGGCGCTTCCGGGGAAAACGAGGAAACGCAGACAAAGCTGAAACGCTTGGAAAACGCAAGCGCTGATAAAAAGGCTGTTCGGATTTCTTATGTGAACGCGTTAGGCGATAGCTCAAGCCGCCTTGTGGAGCCGATTGCGCTTAATTACCGCTGGTATTCGTGGTATCTGCTGGCTTTTTGCCAGACAAAACAGGATTATCGGGTGTTCAAATTGGCGCGTATCAGTGAACTTGAAACGACAAGGGCATCCTTTACAAAAGAGCACGGCGACCCTGCTATTTTATTGGAGAGCGCCTTTCAAGGAAGCGGGCGTAAGGGTTTTGATGTTACTCTCTTGTGCAAGGCGGAAGCAAAAGTACAGCTATGTGAATATCTTGGGGGGACAATAACGGAAACGCTTGAAAACGGCGATTTCATGATGCGTATGCACGCGCTTGAAGATGAACGGATGTGGTTCGCTATGTTGTTGAGTTTTGGAAACAAAGTCACTGTACTGGAACCCGAAGAATTGAAAATTAAGCTTACCAAAACCGCAGAAAATATTCTAACGCTC
>JAVBPP010000120.1:0-36132 GCA_031549535.1 Oscillospiraceae bacterium | reverse complement strand
AACCCGCATTGCCCGATTCAAAGGGTTTTCAAAACTCTCCTGTCCGGGGTGCGGGGTTTTTGTAAACCGCTTCGTCTGGTTTATAGGGTTCTGAAAACCGGGGCTGTCCGGTTTATAGGGTACAGTTTATAGAAAGCGTTACAAAAAATCAAGAAAACGCTCTGCAGCATAGCTTTTTTGCAGATTTTTTATCTAAGCTTTCTTATTTGGGATTGGTATTACTGCTTCTGGCGCTGGTTCTTCTCTGCACGGGTTGCAAAAACACGGATTCAACAAAGGAGGAATCATCCACCACCATGCCCGCCACTTCTGCTGCCATCTCAAGCCTCACAACGCAGGGGACGACAGCAATATCTGTAGAGACTACCACAACGGAAGAAGAGGAATATGCTGCTATTGTGGACTCCATTGGCGTGAAACTGGAAGACAGCGAATTTATTTATTATAAAGAATACCGCGATGGTTGGGCTATCTACAAGGAGAATAAGCAGACAAAACGGGTCACGCAAATTGTCAAGCTACCGGAGCAGGAGCCGCTGGCTTTTTGCCTTGCCGACGGATGGCTCTATTATGTCAGCGCCCCACTGCAAGAGGGTAAGGAGATAAGGGATGAGGAATTGACCGGGCTGCAATATACCCCAATCTATACCGTGCAGAGAATCGGCTTAAATGAAGATAAGGCGAGTATACTTTACCAAAAAGAACAAACAAGCGAAGATGAGAGCATGACCGTTCGTTCTCTACATGTCCAGGGTGACTACGTTGTAGTGGATTTAACAGTGGCAGCCGAAATTTATCATATGCAAAGCAAAACAACAAAGAGTGTGGAAGGAAATTTTGTACAGATTGATTTGCTGGGAAATATGATGTATGTCTACCATTGGAGAAGAGGTGGTTTTTCCGTAATCGATTTGCGGACACTAGAGAGCAGGCGGCCAATCGTGTCGCCGGGCCATGACCGGAACGGCGTACCGATTGGGGATACGTCTTATAATTATTGCTTTTTAGACGGGAAACTGTATTTTGGGTTTCATAATGATTCGCCCAGCAAAGCCGGCATGAAAGACGGGCTTTACCGCAATGATGGCGGAAAAAGCAAATTGTTGCTTCAATCGAACAATATGACGATGTTTAGCATGCACGCCTACCTCGGAAAACTATATTGTTTATTTTATAACTACGGGCAAAACGCTATTCTGATGTGTTACAATCCCAAAACACAACGCAGTTACGAAATTGCAAAAATGGAGAGCCTGGACGGCTCCATTGGAATTTTTGACGGATATTACTATTATTCTGGCTATGCAAAATTACCGTCCGAAACGGGAACAGACGAAAGCCGCCCGATTGGCCGCGTGAAACTACCTGACACCGATCCCGTTTAGAAAGCGTTTCCTTGATTTTTTATACTTGGGATTAGTATTATAACGCTTTCTAATGGAGATTGGTATCAGAGCGCTCGTTGGTGAAAAATGAACAGGCCTGCAAATTTATTGCAAAGGCTAAATTGCTTTTTCGCGAGGCCTTTGCTATAATATTATTCCGGCATCAAATAGTGGCCAAAGCAATACGGATTCCTTTATAAAAAGCAAACTGGCTTGTTTTGCCAAAACGCTGAGAGAAGTGAGTGGGAAATGGAAAAAATCGGAAGAAACGATCCCTGCCCTTGCGGGAGCGGGAAAAAGTATAAAAAGTGTTGTTTTTTGTTGGACGAGAATGAGGAGCAATCCGTTTTGGATGAAGCAGAAATGGATGATATGCTTATGCGATTGATGCATAATGCGCACTCCTTTTCGTTAAAAAAGAAGACGCATATCAAGGAATATTACAAAATTAGAAACCTGCACCGTGAAATTGTTGCAAGCATGGCGGATTACTATGATGCCGGTCACTTCGAGTTGGGGATCAATCCCTCCTATGTTTCGCCGGAGCATGCCGACCCGAAGAGCGGCCAGGATAGCGAAAAACTTGTGCTGTTTAACACTGGTTTTGATATGGAAACACGCGAAGGAGCGCAAGCGTTTTTTGATTTGTTGATATATAAGCAAGCGCCGAACATGAATTGTATTACAGAAGAGTATCTTGCCCGCAACCGCTTTAGAAAACCGGAAAAGCTTGCCTTACTGCAGAGCATGCTGCACTCGACGCTGGGGCTCTTTGAAATAACACAGGTTGATGAAAGGGAAGGCTTTGTTTTTCTGCGGGACATTTTCACCGCAAGTGAACATAAAATTATTGATGTCGGATTGAGCGGGAGCAAAGGGCAGGAGAAGGTTTATCTCTATACCCGAATCATTACGGCAGGGGATATCAGCTTTAATACCGGGCTCAGTCTGGTGTTCGACAAAACAGATTCGTTTATACAGGACTTTATCCGCCGCCACAAAAGCGATTATCAAGTGCAAGGCGAATGCGGCAGATTTATGGAGCTTTATAATCAATTCTCAAAGGATCCCCATAAATATCAGGTTGTTCCAAACACTTTTTAGGGGAATGATGTACAGCGGAGGCGAGAGGACAGGCTCGTTTCTGCTGTAATTTTTTAAAGCAATGGAGGCTACATAGATGCAAAACACCCGTGCTGTGGATGCCATTGTGCAATATATCGAACGGCATTTGACGCAGGAGCTCACGCCGGAGCACATTGCGGAACAACATTTCCTCTCGCTGAGCCAGCTATACCGGGATTTTTATGCCTGTACCGGCCATTCCGTCAAGGAATACATCCGAAAGCGGCGCATTTCCAATGCCTGTGAAACGCTCAAATGCTCTGATATGCCGCTGGATATCATTGCGCAGGACTGTGGTTATCAGACGCAGCAGGCGTTTCACAAACAATTTAAGAGCATCGTGGGCATGACACCGCGCGCCTATCGGGACGCAGCAAGCTACTTTTATTTCTACCCGTTCACTACCAATGAATACGGCATTGCCGTCAGGGTTGGCACTCAGACCCTCCCTGCATGGACAATGACCCGCTTTTACGATACCTGCCTGCTCGGCATTGAGGACAAGGCGATTGCCGCACTGGGCGCAGCCGACGGGCGGGTTTTCGGCCGGAACGGAAAGCAGCTCGGGAACCGCTTTTGCTATGAGCTGATGACGGAGCGGGCGGAAGGCAGCCAAAGCGATTTATATGCCACTTGTGTGGTCGATTATGAGGAGCAGAAAATTAACGACGGCTGGAATTATCTCTATAACGTGTGGCTCTCAGCGAGCATGTTTGAAGAGTCCGGCGCGGGGTATTTTGAGGAATATCTTTTTCAAAACGGCAAGCCGCGCAGGCTGAAGCTGTATCTTCCCGTCAAGAAACGAAAAGCGGAGCAACATATCCGCATCGCCACCGCCCCGGAGATGGTTTTTGTCATTGCACGAAAGAGCGGACGAGCTGCCGAACGCAGAGCCTCGGAGCAGGTTATGACGTTTTTACGGGAGCAGCACCCGCTGCTTATCCGAAACGCGCGGAAGTTTTATGTGTGCGCCTATGATGACAGCTGCGCCTGCGGGGTGGAGTGCGCAGGCGCACTTACGGAGTGCACAAGCGCACTTGCGGAGTGCGCAGGCGCACTTACGGAGTGCACAGGCGCATTTGCGTTGCCTAAGGGGAGTGGGTTGGAGCTCATACACCTTCCTGCGGGTCGCTATGCCGTGCTGCCTGATGACTGCCTGGGCGATATTCGTGTCGGCACAGCAAAGCTGGATCTCTGGCTGCAAAACAACAGTATTGCCCACGCAAATGAGCCTGTTTTTGCGGTTTATGAGAGTTTGAATGGCAGCTATGATAATGAAAACATTCATATGCAACTGTTTAAACGGCTACAACATGACAAAAACGGATAACGCAAGCGTTGTTTGTTAAGATAAAATAGAACCACCTGGAAGGAGGGCGAAGCTATTACTCCTGCATCAAATGGTAGCACGGGTTTTGCGGGATAAAATCCCATACAGCAAAGCATTTCATCCCACAAAACCTGCGACCATTACATGCAGGAGTAATATGTGGAAACCCCTTAATAAGATTGGAAAAAACCCGGGAAGTTATAGTCCGAAGAAAAAGCCGGAAATTATTAAAATGGCGGAAGCGTTACAAGAGGAGCCGATTAAAGGAATGGAATTTGGAACAGTGGAGCTTGTATCCCTGCCGGTGATGCGGGTGGCGTCCTATGAGGTGACAAGCCGCGAACCGGAGCAAACCGCCATTCAGTTTGTAGAGAACTGGCTGAAAAATAAGGGGCTAACGGTTGGAGAAAACGGCGTAAGGGGCTTCGGGTTCGACTGCCACAAGGGGCGGGAGATTCCGAGAAAATGCAGAATTTATCACGTATATTATTCTGTTCCGGAGTCCGTCAAAGGTGATTCCGAGGGAGATACGCAAAACTTCTGATTTCCAACCCGTTCACAGGCGATTTCCCCTTGGGGTGGGGTGTGATTTTGAAATGGACATTTGAAAATCATATTAAAAACAAGCTGGGCTGCACCGCGCCGGACGACTGCTACTCGTTATATTCCAATGAGGAAACTCCCTGCTTGGAGGAACTGTATTGGGAGGGCGGGGTACAATACATGGCACTGTATTTGCCCGTTGAGCCAGACGAAACGAATCCGGAAGGCTATTTCCCCAAGGAGAAACCGGAAATTTTGAGAATGGCCCAGAGCCAAACACAATCAAAGGCATTGACCGAAAATGTATTGCAGGGCATCCCGCACATGAGCTACGGCAACCCATCGGCCGTTTGCTACATCGGCTGCGTTATGCGCCTTATGGAGTACCGCAACGACCCCATTGAGGCGGACGAGTTGTTTTCTCTGAGCGGTGCGGCGCTGTGCTTTCCGTGGAAAAGCGGTGTCTGCTGCGATGAAATCAGCACTATTCCAGAAATTTTGCAGCGCAGTTTCACTGCTTTGGGCTATGAAAGTGAATGGATGTATGAGCCCCATGTCCAGATAGAGCCGCATGCTTCGAACGACAACACGGAATCGGTCAACGGGCAGCCGGCCATGACGATTGCTCCGCGTAACTATACAAAGGAATTCTTTGTCGATAAAATCAAGGAATCCATTGACAAAGGGCGTCCAGTGCTTGCGTTCGGTTTCACAGAACTAAATTACAGCTGCCTGATTACGGGCTATTACAACGATGGAAACGGCCTGTATTTACGTGCCTATTGGGCGCCGCAGGGTACGCCGGAGGGCTATGATAGCGAACGGTATTATCAGACGGAGAATTGGTATGAAAAATGCTGCGGAATTTTGCTCGTCGGTGATAAAATCAGCGAACGCTTGCGTGGGGAAAAAGCATATCAATACATCCGGGAGAATGCCAAAATTTTTAAGGAGAAAAAGACGGAATTTGCCGGCGGACAAATGATATATCATAATTTCGCCGCCTATGACGACATGATTCACTGGCTGTACGATGACAGCTGGTGGCAGGAGGGCTGTGATATGAACTTCCGGGACTGCCTGCTGAAGCCCTGCGGGCTGCTATTGTTGGATTATTACCGTGCTCACTTGCGTGAATATTTGCAAAGACTTGAGAAGAATTACCCCGGTGCAGTAGACAGAGCACTTATTGCAAAACTCAAGCGCTTTGGCAAAAACTTTCCCGGGAACGCGCAAAGCACACTGCATATCAACAAGTGTATTCGCTCCGCGTTCACTGATTTTTCGATGATGCGTAACCCCGCGATACGGGAAAAGGTTGCGGAGTATGTGAAAAAACTAAAACAGTTGGATCAAGAAATTTTTGATTGCCTATTAGTCCGCCAATGATTTGGCAGGGTTTTGTTGGTGGACTTATACCAAGCACCTTTTAGAATACTTGCAAAATTCGGTAACGAGCGTTTCATGTATGCGCTCTTGCCGAATTTTGCAGGAAGTATTCTCAATGGTGATTGGTATTATATATAGAAAGTGAGGCAACGTAAATGAACAAACCCGTGAAAAGGCAAGACCAAACAAGACCGGAAGGCTATTCCCCCAAAGAGAAGCCGGAGCTCCTCAGCCTGGTGGAAAAACACGCCCAAAACGGTGCCGCACATCAGCCTTATGAAGTGAAAACCGCAAACGGCGGCAACTTTATTGACGGCGTCCCCCTGTTGAAATGGGGTGAGTGGAAGGATAACAGCTATTGCGGCTGTGTGACCGCGCTTTTGCAGGCGATTGGCATTCCCGTCTCCTATGAAGAGGTGATGGGCCTTTCCGGCGTTTGCTATCAGGCAATTATGCTCGAAAACTGGGATCCCAGCAGCCAGATGCCGCAAAACGGCATGCTATGCGAAAAAAATGTTGGGGATGCCCTGGGTTTGGCCGTGTATACCCTCAAAAATGAAAAGAAGGTCTGGGAGCGCGCGCAGAAAAGTATCGACGGCGGGGTTCCCGTTTTGCTGGTTGGGGGCAGATGGGCACCGGAATGGACGATCGCCTGCGGATATGCGGCGGAAAACGGTGAAACGAAATTTTTTGGACGTACCTATTTTGATTGCCAAAATAATTCCGCGTCTGCCAAAATGATAGAGAATCAATCGACGGCCGTGCCGGAAAACGAGATTTACACCCCGAACAAGTACTTTTATTTGAGCGAGTTTCCGGGTTGGGCTCCCGGGGCGCTGACAAGATTTTACGATAAAACATGTAAAACCATTTCGCGCAAACAGGCGCTGAAAACCTCGCTCGAAATGTGCATCAACATGTTTGAGCAGCCGCCACGCCAGCATGGCCACAAATTTGGATTTGATGCTTACGATGTGTTGATTTCCGGGTTTGAGCTGGGAGATACAGCGTATCAAGAACGCTGCGGCAACGACCATTATCATCTCGGTTCTATGCAAGACGCCCGCCGCGCGGCGTATCGCTATCTCGCCGCAAGTGCCGATTTGCTGAACGGCGCAAACAACACAAAGCTGCTCCGGGCGGCGGAAATTTATAAAAAGATGTTAGAAAATATGCTGCAAGCTGTCCCGTATGAAGAAACAACCCCGGTGTTCAACGACCAATCAAACTTCACGAGCGGCACATTCCACAACAGGCAAAAACGGCAAGAACTGGCGGCGGCCTTGAAAGAAAATAAGGAGCTGGAACGAAAAGTGCGAGAGCTCGCGCGCGATATTCTCGCAAATTGGGGGAGATAGACATGAGCAAAGCTGTGAAAAGAATAGATCCCGCCCCGGGAGGGTATTCCCCGAAAAATAAGCCGGATATTTTAAAAATGGCGGAAGCGACAACGCAGTTACCGGAATCCGCTAAAATTCCATTTAGCGGTGCAATTCGCCAAGAAGGGCCCAATTTCGGCCCGCACTCCCGCGCCTTTGCCTCGGCCGCAACAGCACTGGCGGTGCTCATGGGCGCACCGCACGACACAAGCCTTATGAACGCGCATAATACGACTTGGCGTAACGATAATGACTACTATCGTCACTTGATGGTTTCCGGCGAGGGCTTTCTCTTTTGGCATGATGTGCTGGACTTTTTTACGGATGAACTGCCGCAGGGCTCCGAGCCGGCAGATACATGGGAAGAAGGCTATCTAGGCGAAAAAGACGCAAGTCCGATTCTCGACTGCCTTGCCATCTCGGGCATTAAGGCCGAGCTTTATTCCAACTATCCGGCAAAGGGCGTAACGGCCGGGTGGGACAGTCCCCAAGCCCTTGCAGACTTGGTTCTGTGTAACATTGCGGGCGGCTTCCCGGTGCTGCTGTTTTCGGGGGAACCGGGCGACCGCATTCTTTTGGCGACAGGCTATGAATGCAGCGGCGAAACGCTGCTGGCCTGGACGTTTACAGCCGGGGATCGGGACAAAAAGAATACCGGATTTTCCCCCGCCAAGTGCAAGCGTGTTACCGATTGGACGGAACACATCATTGCGGCGGCGCTGGTCAGAACGCCGTTTCTGCCGCCCGAGGATGTAAGGCCTTTGTTGCTCAAAGCGTTGGCCAGGGGCGCGGACATGCTGCGCCTGGATTCCAATCCGGACAGATTCCGCGCAACCTTTTGCGGCGCAGACAAACCGCATGTCTACCCGGAAATTTGGGATTTGGCGGAACGCCGCTGCTACCTTGCGGCCGCACTGACCCGAGCCGCTGAGCAGCTGGAAACAGACAAGCTGACTGCGGCGATTGAAGCGGGCAGAGAAATCCATGATACAATGTGGAGCGTCTACGCCATCTGGAAACAAAAAAAGACCAAGGCGGCGCGCAGGCAAATTGCCGATTTGCTCAGCCAATGCAGGCAGCTTGACTTTGTGATTGCGGATACGATTACAGCATTATTAGCAGACTTTCGAAAGGAAGGTCATGAAAATGAGTGAGCCTGTTCAGAAAATCAACCCCGCCCGGGAGGGTATTCCCCGAAAAATAAACCGGAGATTTTGAATATGATGGGACATATGAGTGATCCCAATCTCCATTAGAAAGCGTCATAAAAAAATCAAGGAAAAGCTTTGCTGTATGGCTTGGATATTGGTATAACCCCACAAAAGCCCAATTGCTTGCGCAATTGGGCTTTTATCTTGACAACATCAGACTATTGTGATAGTCTAATAAAAACTACTGCAATAGTCTGGGGTGCGAAACGAATATGAAACTATTTGATTCAGAGCTGAAACTGATGGAGTTTGTGTGGAACCACGAACCGATTAGTGCGAGGGAAATCGCCTTGCTGGCGGCGGAACAAATTGGCTGGAACAAGAATACAAGCTACACCATATTAAAAAAGCTGGTTGAAAAGGGGGCGCTCGTGCGCACTGAACCGAATTTCACCTGCACATCACTTGTAAAAAAGGAAGAGATACAAAAAAACGAAACAAAAAACTTGATTGATCGCCTATACGGCGGCTCAAAAAAGGCCTTTTTTGCGGCTTTTGTAGAAGAAAATCTTTCTGACGAGGAAGCGGCGGAGCTATCAAAAATGATTGAGAGATGGAAGTAATGATGCTTTCTGAAATTTTTTATTGGGTGCTCAACATTAGCATTGTCGGCAGTATGGCGGGGATATTGGTGCTGATTTTACGTAAAATCAGGCTTTTGCCGCGTTTTGTGGTGTATTTGCTCTGGCTTTTACCTCTGTTCCGGCTTTGGATTCCGTTCGGTCCGGCCAGCGCATACAGCGTGCTCAACATCCTCTCCCGCTATACAACAAAAACAGTCATCGTTTTGCAGCCAATCCCGGGCGGGTCGCAGGATTCTCAATTTTCGATGTCAAACATGTTGATGAATGCAGAACGGTATTTTCCGATAGAGTACAAAACAGATTTGCTGGAGACGGTGTATCGAACGGCCTCGTTTATCTGGGTTGTTGTTATGATGGCTGCACTGCTTTTCATGGCGCTGTCATACGCGTTCACCAAGGCGGAACTGAAGGCGGCAGAACACATAGAGGGAAATCTATACAAGTCAGAACGTGTTACTGTCCCTGCTGTTTACGGCGTGCTTCGGCCGAGGATTATTCTTCCCGCCGCGCTTGTTGAGGGGGATGTGCATTATATTAACATGCATGAGCAAGTGCATATCGCCCGGCGGGACAATCTCCTTCGTGTAGTTGCCGTGGTTACAGCCTGTGTGCATTGGTTCAACCCGCTGGCGTGGGTGTTTCTACAGGCGTTTTTTGCAGACATGGAGTTAGCCTGCGATGCAAAGGTGGTTCAGCATATAGATGAGGAACAGAGGAAAGACTATGCCCGGGCTGTTTTGGCCGCCGCGCAGGGAAAGGCTTGGTTTGCGGCCACATTCGGCGGGGCAAAAACAAGGCTGCGGCTGGAAACTGTTTTTTCTTATCGCAAGCTAACTGTTTTTTCCACTCTTTGCCTGGCGGCGTTGGTGGCCGCCATCGCTTTCGTCATAGTAACAAATGCCGTGGGGTAGGTGAACCGGAATGCAATATACGCTTCATCTGACAGATGCGTGCAACCTTGCCTGCGAATATTGCCGCCTTGCGCAGGGTCCTGGCTATATGAGCGGGGCGACTGCATGCCGAGCAATCGATCTCGCGCTCTCCGGCGGTGAGAAGGTCGTTGGAATTGGTTTTTACGGCGGGGAACCGCTTCTGTGCAAATCACTGATTTACGAAATCGTTCGCTATGGGAGAGAGAAGCGGACTACAGCGCAAAAAGTGTTTTTTAAGCTGACCACCAACGGTCTTTTACTGGATGACGCTTTTTTGGACTATGCAAAACGCGAGGGTATTTTGCTTTCCCTTTCCATTGACGGAACCCGGACGGCACATGACAAAAATCGAAAGGCCTCGGATGGGCAGGGCAGTTTTGACCGCTTGAAGCCGATTATCCCCAAACTGTTAGCACGCAACCGCTATGCTGCCGCGATGATGACCATTGCACCCAATACCGCAGGTGAGGTTTGCGATGGAGTAAAGGCAATTTATTCCATGGGTTTTGTCAATATTATCTGCTCGTTGGACTACGGCGCCGATTGGACGGAACAGGATTTACAAAAGTTGGGTGGACAATACCAAAAACTAGCAAAATTTTACTATGAGCAGACCGTGCGGGAACGAAAGTTTTTTCTCAATCTATTTGACAGTAAGATGAACAGCCATATCCACCGCAGGGAGTATGGCCGTGAACGCTGCAAATTAGGGTATGAGCAGATATCTGTTTCACCCGCAGGAGGTTTGTACCCCTGTGTGCAGTTTGTGGGCGACGAACGCTACCGCATCGGCGATGTTTCCTGTGGTATTGACGAAGAAAGGCGAAAAGCGATTTATCAGGAGAGCCGGGCGGAGTATGCACCGTGCCAAGGTTGCGCACTTCGAGAACGCTGCCTGCATAGCTGCGCCTGCGTCAATAAGTGCACAACCGGGGCGTTACACGAACCCTCTGCGTTGCTCTGCGCCAACGAGCGGCTGCTAATTCCGATAGCCGACCGTATAGCGGCTAAACTTTACCGGGAACGAAATGGCATGTTTATTCAAAAGCATTACAACGAGCATTACGCGCTGGTGTCACTGCTGGATGACCATACCAAAACGAAATGAGGAATTCAGATGACTTTGGAACCGCTGAAACGCTATTGCGTCCATTACCCCGATCAAGAGCAGGTTGACCGAGATCGCCTGCTGCTGGCGAACAGGCCCAAACGCTGGAGGCATTCGGCCGCAGCGTTGGCGCTATGTGCTCTGGCTGCCTCACAGCTCTCCGGCTGCCAGCAGGCGCAGGGCAGAAAAATGAATCTCGCCCCAATTTTTAAATCCTCCGTTTCGTCTGACTGGAGTGAACCGGCCGTCACGAGCCTTGCTTTGCGCAGACAAGGGGCTGCCCTTGTTCCGCTTGGCAATGGCTTTGACTTTTTTCACCAAACCAATGAGGAGAGTGCCCTGGCGATAATACAGGCGGCTCTTGAGGAACGGGGCCTTTCCAGCGAAGTTACGGAAAAAACGGTGGAGCTACCGGGAGGTGAAGCCGAAAGTGCAACGTGGATATTTGATTTGAGCATCCAGGGAGCGAAAGAGCCGGTATATGCTGAGTTCATGGATATTTCAGACCGTTCCGCGCTCCATGAACTTTACGGCGAAAATGATTTGGATGAGCTGCCGGGTACAAAGAAAAGCGCCGTAGAACTGCGGAAAAAGCTGCGCGGGGTTCGCGATGAGAGCACAGGCGTTGTTTTCTATATGAATCACGAGGAAAGCACACAGTTGGAGCTGCGTGAGCAGGTTGAAGAATTTGTTGCTTGGATGAAAACCACAGGCCTAATTTAATTTGCTACTGCTTGAAATTAGTATAATATAAACACCAACCTTTTTCCATTCCCCGTGTCTGTTTCAAGGAAGGCTTTCAAGGAGGGCAACACCATGCAACGAGACGAAGCGGAACACATCATAGCCGCATACGTGAAACCTGTTTATGGCTTTGCGCTAAAACGCTGCCGCAATTTGCAGGATGCCCAGGATTTGGCACAGGAGATTTGCATGAAATGTTTCTGTGCCTTGCTTGGCCGTGACGACATTGCAGATGTTCCGCGCTTCCTCTGGACGGTTGCGCACAACGCGCTCTCCAACTATTACCGCAGTAATTCGCGGGGCGCAGTGGGCGTTTCTTTCGATTTGCTGGAGGATGCGCTCACTTCGCCGGGGGACACGCTGCAGGACCTTCTGCAAGAGGAAACAGCGGAGAAGCTCCGTACAGAGCTTGCCTATCTTTCCAAGCTGCAGCGGGAAATTGTGATTGCCTGCTACTATGAAAACAAAAAGCAGCAGGAAATCGCGGCGCAGCTTGGTATTCCGCTGGGCACCGTGAAGTGGCATTTGTTTGAAGCGAAAAAAGAGTTGAAGAAGGGAATGGAACACATGAGAACGGCAAGCGATTTGAAATTTCATCCCATTTGTTTTACCGGCTGCGCAACAAACGGAGCCGTGGGCACAAAGGGCGCAAACAATACCTTTTTCAGAAGCGCTCTTGCGCAAAATCTGGTGTACGCCGTGCGCAAAGAGGCAAAAACCGTCAATGAAATTGCGCAGGCTTTGGGCGTTTCCCCTGTGTATGTGGAAGGGGAGGCGGAATATCTGGAGGAATACGGCTTTTTACGCAGGCAGGGTGGGGGGTATTTGAGCAATATATTGCTGGACGAGCCGACAACGCAGCTAAACCAAATGCAAAGTGAGATGTACGCCAAGGCGGCGAAACTGTTTGCCAACGCCTTATATGACGAGTTGGTTGGCAGCGAATTGCTGGACGGAAAACACGGACTGATTTCTGCCGGGCATCCGTGGCCGGACGGCCTCAATTTTATGCTGTGGACGCTGATTCCCTATATAGCCGCGCGCAGCGGAGAGGCGCTGCGGGAGCGCGGCGTTTCGTTCGCGCAGGCGGCAACCGTGCGCCCGGACGGCGGACAAAATATCTGCCGTGCGGCCGTGATGCATTCCGGCGTGGAACCGCCGCAATATTTTGACAGTATGCAGCATTGGAGCGGCCCCTGCTGGAACCAACGCGACGGGGTGACCTTATGGCAGATTGATACGCAGTGGAGCGGGCATCGGATGGGCGCGCACTACCTGCCGCAAACCGATTACGACCTTTCTCTTTTAAAGCGCAATCTGGATGACGTGCTGACAACGCAGGAATACGCCCACCTGACAGAGCGCGGTTTTCTCAAAACATCCGGCGACCCGGAAGGTATCTTCTATGCCACGCTTCAGCCTCTGTGGATTCGCGGTGAGGAGGCAAACAGGAAGCTGCTCGCCATTGGCGACAGGCTGAAAGAACGGTTCTGGAGCGAACTGCAGGCAATCAAAGAGCCCTATGCCCGCGCCCTGCTGGAGGAAACCCCAAAGCATATGCAGGCCGCGCGGCGTTACGAGCTACAGTTTTTGTTTTATTCCGACGCCTGGTTTTTACTGCATTGTTTGCAGGAATTGCTGCAAAGCGGAAAGCTGAAACCCCCGGCGGAAGACGAAAAAAAATCACTGACGACGCTGCTTCTTACAAAACAATAAAAATTTGTGCTTGACAAAGCAAGCCCGCTCGCATATAATAGCGATACAAATACACATTTTGCAAAAGACTGTGATGGAAACAAGACGCTCGTTTCGTGAGCCGCAGAGAGCCGGTGGTTGCTGAAAACCGGTGCCGCGTACAGCGTGTATAACTCATTCCGGAGTCGCCTGTCTGAAGTCATAGGGCAGGACGCACGGCAGCGTTAACGGCCTAGGTCTTGTTGGAGACTGATGAGGACGGCTTTGCCGTTAAAATTAGGGTGGTACCGCGAAATTGTTTCGCCCCTGAATTGCACAGATGCAGTTCAGGGGCGTTTTTTTTCGTCCCTGCGGGCTCATGCTCCAAACCGTGCAAAATGAGAAAACAGAAAGGTTGGAAAAGCAATGCAACAGGAATTTTTAGAAAAAACGCTGGGGGAACAGCTGGCTTACATGGCCGAGAAATACCCGGACGATATTATGGTGAAGTATACCGACCGCGACTATTGCCGCAGCTGGAAAGAATTTGACGCGGAATGTGAGGTCATCGCGCGCGGCTTTATGGCGCTGGGCTTACAGAAGGGGGAGCATATCTCCATCTGGGCGCCGAACGTGCCGGCGTGGCTGCTGACCTTGTTCGGCAGCGCAAAGATGGGCGGCGTGCTCATCACAGTGAACACCAGCTACAAACTGTTTGAGCTGGAATATCAAATGAAGCAATCCGACAGCAAGTTTTTGGTTTTGGTGGACGGCTTCAAGGGCACGAGCTATGTAGAAATCGTGCAGCAGCTGTGCCCCGAGCTGGAAACCTGCGAGCCGGGCAGCTTAAACAGCCGCAAATTCCCGGAGCTGAAATGTGTAATCTACGCAGGCGAACAGGAGTGCCCGCAGGGCATGGTGGCGTGGGAGAGTCTGTATGCGCTGGCGGAAACCGTCCCCTATGCCGCTTTTGCCGCGCAGCGCGACAGCCTGAAATGCCACGAGGTGGTCAATATTCAGTATACCTCCGGCACAACCGGCTTCCCCAAGGGCGTAATGCTCACACATTACAACATCTTGAACAATGGCATGACCATCGGCGACGGTATGCGTTTTACCCATGACGATAAGCTGTGCATCACCGTGCCGTTTTTCCACTGCTTCGGTCTGGTTTTGGCTTTGATGGCCTGCATCACCCACGGCACCGCCTTTGTGCCGGTGGATATTTTCAACCCCAAAAAGGTTATGGACGCGCTGGTGGGTGAACAATGCACCGCCGTGCACGGTGTGCCGACGATGTTTATCGCCATGCTGGAGCACCCGGATTTCGAGCAATATGACTTTTCTCATATGCGCACCGGCATCATGGCGGGCTCCCCCTGCCCGGTCAAAACCATGCAGGATGTCAACGAAAAAATGCACATGCAGGATGTTGTCATCGTGTTCGGGCAGACGGAATCCTCCCCCGGCGTGACAATGACCACCACGGATGATGACACGGAGCACCGCTGCGCCACAGTCGGCAGAGCCTTCCCGCGTGTGGAATGCAAAATTGTGGATATCGAGACAGGGGAAACCTGCCCGCCCGGCAAAATCGGCGAATTTTGCGCGCGCGGCTATAATATTATGAAGGGTTACTACAAAATGCCCGAGGCCACCGCACAGGCAATTGACGCGGACGGCTGGCTGCATTTCGGCGACCTGGCCGTGTGTGATGAGGACGGCTATTACAAGGTAACCGGCCGTTTGAAGGACATGATTATCCGCGGCGGTGAGAACATTTACCCGAAAGAACTGGAGGAGTGTCTGTATCATCACCCGCAGGTAAAAGATGTGCAGGTCATCGGCGTACCGAGCAAAAAATATGGCGAGGAGGTCTGCGCCTGCGTCATCGTTAAAGACGGCGAGGAAGTGACGGAGGATGAGATCAAAGCCTATTACAAGGCGAATGTCGCCTTCTTTAAAATCCCGCGTTATGTCTGGTTTATGGAGGATTTCCCCATGACGGCAAGCGGCAAAATTCAAAAAATGGTGCTGCGTGAGCGCGCGGTGGAGAAATTCACGCTGCAGGCGGATAACGCGATTGAAACGGCCTGACGGGGGTGCTATAATGATACAGGAAAGTTTGTTTCCCATCTTAGAATTTGATGCAGCGAAACAAGCCAAGATAGAACCGTCAAAGATCATTAAAAAGATTCCTGTGCCGAAGGTTTGTGTGATTACGTTCTTTAGAGAAGTAATTCAAAATAAATTAGAAAACGGCGGCCTAAAACAAATTGGCATCATGCGTTCCGAAATGCTGGATATTCCAATTTATGAAACATGCTACAACGGCTGTCCTGTCGGCCTGGTCAGCGGCTTTGTCGGCGCAGCCGGTGCAGCGGGGCTACTGGAAGAATTGATTGCGACAGGCTTTGAACAATTCCTTGTTTGCGGCGGCGCGGGCGTGTTAAAAAAGGATATTCAAATAGGTCATTTGATTTTACCTTACGCTGCCGTAAGAGATGAAGGCGTATCCTATCATTATGTTGCGCCGTCCCGCGAAATAGCATGTAATCCGGATGCCGTAGCGGCTATCGAGAGCGTGTTGCAGCAGGAAAAAATTCCCTTTATCAAAGCGAAAACGTGGACGACGGATGCCCTCTACCGGGAAACGGAAGCAAAAATTGCAAAGAGAGTTTCGGAGGGCTGCGTTACCGTTGAAATGGAAGCGGCTGCATTCTTTGCCGTATCAAAATTCAGGGATGTTTTTTTGGGACAAATTTTATACGGCGGAGATGATTTGAGCGGAGCCGAATGGGACGACCGCAAATGGAACAGCAGAGAGGAAATACGAAGCAACCTTGTGGACTTGTGCTTGAAAATAGCGATTAGTTTATAGTGCTGAAGTAATAACTTGTTTGTGGAGGGAACGACATGCAAAAAGGTAACATTGTTTTTCTAAACGGAGTATCCAGTTCGGGGAAAACTACCTTGTCCAAAATCCTGCAATCAAGATTCCCCGACCAATACTTCCTGCTTCCTGTTGATATTATTAATGATATCTCGCCGCAGAAGAATAGCCGCAGTTATGATGTGCGGTTTACAGCCGACCCCGAGCCCGTTATGGCGGCATTTTTTGGTTGCGTAAAGACCTTTTCAGATAACGGTTTGCATGTTATCGTCGATACTATTTTTGCTGATAATGCACATTTCTCTTTGGATACCTGCCTCAATGTATTCTCCGGGGGAGACTATCCTGTTTTATTCGTTCACATAACTTGTCCGTTAGAGGAACTGCGCCGAAGGGAAAAGAAGCGCGGCAACCGTAAAATTGGCTGGAGCGAAAGCTTGTTGCCAAAACTGGAGCCGCAGGCTACGTATGATATAACAGTGGATACCTATAATGAAACCTTGGAGGACTGTGCCGATAAAATTATAGCGTTAGCAGATGATATGCGTAAGCATACGGCATTCAAAACCTTGCTTTTAAGGCACAATGAATAATATTGCTACTATGTTTTGAGTTTTAAAGGAGATAAACTATGAAATTATGTTTTTCTACGCTGGGTTGTCCGCGCTGGACGTTCAGTGAAATTTTATCCACCGCAAAAGACCTCGCGCTGGACGGCATTGAAATCCGCGGTGTCGGCAATGCCATGTTTGCCCCCGAAATCAGCGAATTTCAAGATGCCGCCCTCGCCTCCACCAAGGCGCATTTGGAACAGCTGGGGCTTGCGATCCCCGTGCTTACCAGCGGCGCGGCGCTTGCCGACGCTGAAAACGCGCAGGCGGCGTTTCTGGAAGCCTGCGCCTATATGGACCTTGCCGAAAAGCTCGGCGCACCCTATATCCGTGTGATGGGCACGGATGAGCCGCAGCTGACCCTCGGCGATTTTGACCTTGCCGCCGGGCTTTACCGCCAGCTTTGCGTCTATGGCGCGGGCAAGGGCGTGACCCCTCTGATTGAAACCAACGGCATGCTCTCCTGCAGCGGCACTATGCTGGATTTCCTTGCGCAGAGCGGCCACGAAAACAGCGGCGTGCTCTGGGACGTGCACCACACTGTGCGCTTCGGTGAGGAAACGCCCATTCAAACCATAGCCGCCTTGGGCGACCGCATCCGCCATGTGCACATCAAGGATTCCTCCGTCTCCGGCGGAAAATTGCAGTATCAGATGCTGGGCTACGGCACCATTCCGTTGGAGGATACCATGACGCTGTTACACGCGATGCAGTATGACGGTTTCGTCTGCCTGGAATGGGTGAAGCGCTGGAATGCACAGCTGCAGGAGCCCGGGATTGTGTTCGCACATTTTAAGAGTTATATGGATGGGCTACAGTAGAAAATATACAAAAAAAGGGCTGGCACACCGAATGGCGTGCCAGCCTTCTTTTTGTTATTATACCAATCTCCATTGGAAAGCGTTATAAAAAATCAAGGAAAAGCTTTGCTGTATGGCTTCTTCGCAGATTTTTTATCTACGCTTTCTTTGGATATTGGTATTACACCTGCGACCATTACATGCAGGTGTAATGCCTTACATTAAAACTGGAAGGTGAAGAAGTTCAACAGAATCTGCAGAATAGAGGTTATGAAGTTCGTGATGGTATCCATAAACCACTGGGAAAGGGTGACGTTGACTGTCACGTCGCAGCTGCTTGTGAACCCGCCGCAGTTTGCGGTGATGGTTGCGGTGCCCGCACCCACTGCCACAACATAGCCTTCCGCGTCAACAACAGCAACGTTCGTGTCGGAAGAAGTCCAGGTGATGGCGGTTGCATCATCGGCATTGCCCGGAACCGGAGCAGCGGTGAACTGATAGGTTGTGCCGCGATTGAGGGTTAAGAGGTTCGTTCTGGAAATCTTTACGCCGGTCAGAAAAACTTTTTCCACAACAGGAGCGCCGCCGTTGGTGCCGCTAAACTTAACTTCCTCTTTTTTGCCGTTTTCGGTTACAATCACGCTGGCCTGATCGAGCATGGTGGCATCGTTGGCAACTTTTGCATGCTTCAGCACACGCATATGGTCAAGGATGCTGTCGTCCGGTGTTTTGTCATTGTCCTGATCAACGATATTGTCCTCTAAAACAAGGGTTCCTGTAACTGCCATGGTGATGGCCTTTTTATAGTCCGCTTCAAAGTTTTGGAAGGTGTTTCCAATAATTTCAAAACTGCCGTTCAATGCAGAGGAGGACTGTGTGCTGCTGTCGAAACCAATCATGCTGTAGCCCCAGTGGCCGTCAAAGGTGTTTTCTTTCACTGTGAAATTGGCTTCTTCCGGCTGAATATAGAAAGAAAGGTTACTGTGGTCAAACACGCAGTCTTCAATCACGATATCGCCCACTGCCTTGCTGAAGCAAAGAACGCCGCCGTGCCTGTTGGGCACATCACTATTGTTTTCGGCAACGTCATATTTTGCCATTGTGCAGCCGCGAATCGTAAAATCTTCGCCGTAAACATCCAAGGTATCCCACAGGCTGCCCTGGGCGTTATAATAGCCGTTGAATGCGGCCATCATGCTCAAGTTTTCGAAGGTTGCATTATTGCCGTAAACAATAATGGTAGCCTGGGCAAAGCCCATGCCGCTGTTCATTCTGCCTGCGAAGTATAAGGTGGCGTCTGTGTCCTCAATGCCGCGCACGGTGACATTGTCATAGTTCAGCACCCAAACATAGCCTCTGATGGTGCCGCTCAAGCCGGTCCTTGTGCGGGCTGTTCCAACGGCGTCGGGACCCGTGTGGAACGGAATGGCAACCTTGCCGCTGACTTCAATGGTGTAACCGTTGCCTACCAGGCTGGAATCAATTTTGAATACTTCTCTGAGATCCTCTTCAGAGCTGTAAACAGCAGAGTTGCCGTTTGTATCGATTACGCGAACAAAGGGATCTTCCGCCGCAGAAGCTTGCATACCGAATACAATCATAGTGCTTAAGAGAAGCATAAGTGCCAGGGTGATAGAAATTTTGCGCTTCATAACATGATACTCCTTTCAAATTCCGTAAATTACCCCAATAAAAGGTTATACGCATGCTCATTATATTCCTTTTCTATTAAAAGTCAAGTTTAAATTAAGGCTATTAAAAAAATATAAACAGATTCTAGAATTTATATAACAAAACGCTTGGAGCGATGCAGAATTTAAGTAAATTATATAAAAACGCGCCACTTTCTCGCTTGTATTTATGCAACATTCTTGTTATACTAAACGAAATATATTGAAGGGAGCCGTTTTGATGAGCGAGGGAACCATGCGGCGCTATGTCGGCGTTAAGGAGAATTTGATTTATGGCATTGCAAACGGCGGGCAATGCATTGGCTATGGTTTTTTAACCTCCTATATCAGCTATTTTTTTGTCAATGTGTTCCATGTCAACACGGCCATCGTTTCCGCGATGCTGTTTATTGAGGGGATTTGGGATACCATCAACGACCCGCTCATGGGTTCGCTGGTGGATCGCACGCGCACGCGCTACGGCAAGCTGCGCCCCTATCTGCTGGGCGTTCCCATTCCGCTTTCCATCACTACGATCGCCCTGTTTATGGGGCCGCTGCTGATTCACAACCCCAGCGACACAGCGCCATCCAAGGTCATTTATATGGTCGTCACCTACTTCCTCTGGGAGTTTTTCTACACCATCGGCGACGTGCCGTTTTGGGGCATGTCCGCCGCGGTTTCGCCCAATCCGGAGGATCGCACACGAGCCATCACCTCCGCGCGTTTTATCTCCGGCATCGTCAGCGGCGCGCCGGGTATTGCAATGCCTATTTTATTGGATGTCGCCGCTGCACCCGGCAGTTCCCTGAGCTTAAAAAACGTCTTTTTTGGCTTTGCGCTCTTGGCGGGCACGCTGGGCATGGCGTTGTTTATGATGTCCGGCCTTTTTGTTAAGGAGCGTGTGGTGCAAAATTCCGAGGAACCGAGCTTTAAGGAGTGCGCGGAGCAGATTTATAAGAACCCGCCCCTGCGGCTGATTATCTTTAAGGAATTTATCGGCGCCTTTGCGGGCATCGGCGGCATTTTCGGAACCTATTATTATGTGGATGTGCTCGGTTCGGCCTCCATTCAGCTCCTTATCGGCATCCCCAGCACCGTGATCGGTTTTGTGGCGTTTATGCTGGTGCCATATATAAAAAAGCGTTTCAACAACAAACAAATTGTCATCCTTTCCCCCATTTTTTCGAGCATCGTGAACCTAGGCGTTTACCTGGCAGGGCTGCGGCATTATACCAATATGACGGTGATGGTTCCGCTTTTGATGCTCAACCAGGCATTGCCGGCCTTTTTAAACGGCGTGAACAGCGTGGTGCCCACGGAGATGATAGGCGAAACGGTTGACTACATGGAGTGGACAACAGGGCAGCGCAACGAGGGCATTAGCTTTTCTGTTCTCACCTTTGTGGGTAAATTTTCCGGCGCAGTCTCCCGCTCCTTGGGTGTGTTGGCCTTGCGCCTGGTGGGCTATGAAACCGCGCACGACAACGCCTTTGTGCCGCAAAGCGCAAGAACCAAAAATAGAATATGGTTCATGCTCATGGCCTCCTCCATTCCCCTGCGCCTGGTTTCTCTCATCCCTATGTTTTTCTATGATTTGGTCGGCGATAAACGCGAGCGCATGCTGCGCGAACTTGCCTACTCCCGCAGCAGGCTAGCGCATGAGGTCTCAAAAGGGGATGCGGAGCAATAGGCTCGCCGCTTGTGGGATATTCCCGTTTTTGGTAAACAGGCTCTTGCCAATTCGAACAAACTGTGCTATAATTTTACCTCATTTCAAAATGCCAAACACCATATGGAGGTAGTGTTATGAACAGCGAATTGCAGCAAATCCCAAAGCGCATCTGTGAGCTGCGTGAAATTCTGGAGATTTCTTCTTCCGATATGGCGGCTCGGCTGCAGTTGCAGGCGGAGGAATATGCGCGTTTGGAGCGCGGTGAAAAGGATATCCCCATTAGCCTGCTGTATGAAATTGCAAATATTTTGGGCACGGATGTTACGGTTTTGTTGACCGGGGATGCGCCCCGTATGAACAGCTACACCGTCGTGCGCAAGGGCGAAGGTGTGGCGGTGGATCGCTACAGCGGCTATCATTATGAAAATCTGGCGTTTAATTTTATGAACCGCACCATGGATCCCATGGTGGTTACGTTGGAAGAAAAACAGGAGCAGCCCGCCCTGGTGACGCACAGCGGGCAGGAATTTAACCTTGTTCTGGCCGGAAAGATGCGAGTTACCATCGGGAAGCAGAGTTTTGTCCTCTGCGAGGGGGACAGTATTTACTTCGATGCTTCCCTTGCACACGGCCAAGCCGCCGTGGATGGAAACGCACGCTTTTTAACGGTGATTCAAGAATAAAGAGAAGGGACAAGGTTTTTCATGAGCGAGCTATTACAACGTTTTTGCCCCCGTACCGAATTTACTTCTTACGAGGACATGAAACAGAATTTTACCATAACGGTGCCCGAAGACTTCAATTTTGGTTTTGACGTGGTGGACGCCTGGGCAGAGTTGTACCCGGAGAAGGCCGCCCTGGTTTGGACGAATGACGAAACAGCCATGCAGCAGTTCAGCTTTGGTCAGGTGCGTGCGGAAAGCAACCGCGCCTGCCACTTTCTTTTAGAAAAGGGGCTAAAAAAGGGCGATGTGGTGATGCTGATACTCAAACAGCGCCCGGAAATTTGGTTTTTGATGACCGCCCTGCATAAGCTCGGTGTTGTGGTCATTCCCGCGCCTTACTTATTGACACAGAAGGATTTGGAATACCGCTTAGAGGTTGCCCAGGTCAAGATGCTCATTACCGTCGCTGACGCGGAGGTTGTGGAAAATGTAAAAGCCGCCCTGCCGCAGTGCAAAACGGTGGAGCACTTTGTCACCGTGGGCGACAGCGCCGTGGATGGCGCAATCGATTACCGCCGCGTGATCGGGGCGTATTCGCCTGAATTTGCGCGCCCCACCGGGGACGCCGCAACCACAGTTACCGACCCGATGCTGATTTACTTTTCCTCCGGCACTACCGGGATGCCCAAAATGGTGCTGCACGATTATTCCTCCCCGCTGGGGCAAATCACCACGGCGCTGTTTTGGCAGCGTGTGCAGAACAATAAGGTGCACTGGACGCATTCAGACTCCGGCTGGGCGAAATTTGCCTGGGGAAAAATCTACGGCCAGTGGATTTGCGGCGCGTCTATCGGCGTTTATGACACTGAAAAATTTGTGCCCCACGATTTTTTGGAGGCGATTCAGCGCATCCGCCCCACCACTTTTTGCGCAACGGCAACAATTTTCCGCTTTTTGATTAAAGAGGATTTATCCGGTTATGATTTTAGCTTTATTGAGCACGCCTCCCTCGCGGGTGAGCCGCTGAACCCGGAGGTGTTTCGGAAAATTGAGGAGCTGACGGGTCTGCGGATTTATGAGGGCTTCGGCCAGACGGAATCCTCCGTTTTGCTCGCCAACTTCCCTTGGGACGAAATTCGCCCCGGCTCCATGGGTAAGCCCTCCCCAATTTATGACATTGACTTGCTGGATGAGGACGGCAACCACTGCGAGGACGGCATTGTCGGCTCCATCAGCGTGCGCAACGCCCGCGATGTGCACCCCACCGGCCTGTTCCGTGAATACTGGAAAGACCCCGCGGCCATGGAAAAAAGCTTTGCCCACGGGCATTACAGCACAGGCGACACCGCCTGGCGTGACGCGGACGGTTACTATTGGTTCGTCGGCCGGAACGACGATATCATCAAATGCTCCGGCTACCGCATCGGCCCGTTTGAGGTGGAAAGCGCTTTGATGGAACATCCCAGCGTTTTGGAATGCGCCGTCACCGCAAAGCCGGACACCATGCGCGGCGACGTGGTTAAGGCAACCATTGTGCTCGCCAAGGGCTTTTCCCCAAGCGAAGCATTTATCAAAGAGCTGCAGAACCACGTGAAGCAGGTGACTGCACCCTACAAATACCCGCGCGTGATTGAATTTGTCACCGAACTGCCAAAGACAAACAGCGGCAAAATCAAGCGCACGGATATCCGCGCAAAGGATTTGCAGCGCTATCGGGAGGAAAACAGCTGATTCATCGTTGGATCATATTGCAAAATGCGTGCCCCCGCTTTATGGCGAGGGCACGTTTTTTTATGGCTGAGTATCACGTTGTGGCGCCTTTAACCTCATTGATGCACGCGTGGCAAAGGTATGTTTCTTTATTGTTATGATGGTATAAAAGGTGATTGGTATAATACCAAGCCTCATGATACACCGGGCCTGTAACGGCTGCGGGGTGAAAAATCGTTGACATTTCAAGAGCTCTCCTGTATGCTGAAACAAATCAATATAACAGGAGGCATTCAGTTTGTTTATGTGGAATATAACAGCCGCGTTTAGACGAGTCCATGCCCGTCCGATTCATTACACATTGGTACGGGGAGGCAGGGCGACATGAAACAACAAAACAAAACAGCGGGCTTGGACAAGCTGCCGCTGAAAACTAAGCTGGGCTATGGGGTGGGGGCAATCGGCCTTGACATGAGCTATGGCTTATGCACCTCTTTTTTTATGAAATATACAACGGATGTGCTGTTGGTCAGTTCCGTTTATATGGGCTTAATGATGGCGTTTGCCCGCGTTTGGGACGGCGTGAATGACCCGATGATGGGCATGATTGCCAGCCGCACCAAGAGCAAATACGGCCGCCTGCGCCCCTGGGTTTTGCTTGGGGCTGTGCTGAACGCCCTTGTTTTGGTGGGGATGTTTTCAAATCCGGGCTTTGCGATAACAAAAGACAGCGCCAACATAGGGCTGTATGCTTATGTAACGCTGTTTTATATCTTATGGGGCATGACCTTTACGATGGTAGATATCCCATATTGGTCTTTTGTTCCCACGCTGACGAACGACCCGCGGGAGCGCAATGTGGTTGCCTCCATCCCGCGCTTTTTCTCCGGGCTGGGGCAGCTGACCGTTATGGGTGCAACGCCGCTGGTGCTCAGCAAATTTGCCGTCAGTGAACACGGCAGGGTGTTCCCTGTGCTGGCTGCGGCGCTGGGACTTATGTTTATTGCCGGGGCGCTTGTCACCTTTTCCACAACGCGCGAGCGCATTGTGCCAAAACAACAGGATAGCTTCAGCTTTCGGCAGACGCTTTCCGCATTGAAGAACAACGACCAGCTTACTGTGTTTTTGGCGGTTGCAATCAGCTTTAACCTCGGTTGGTATTTGATGAACGGGCTTGCTGCCTATTTTTTCGAATACGTTGCGCAGCGCATGTCTCTGATGACGGTGTTCGCCGCCGTCTCCGGCGCGGGGCAGGCAATCGGCTTGGTCGGCCTCTCCGTACTCGCGAAGCGCATCGGGAAACACAACGTGGTCAAATATGCCATTTTGACCTCCATCGCGGGTTATATCGGTATGTTTTTGGTTTCCTTACGCAACATGAACAGCCCCGCGGTCATTGTAGCGTTTTTTGCCTTTGATTTTATTGCCTGTCTGGGCATAGGCTGCACCTTCACCGCGCAGGCCTCCATGTTGGCGGATATTGTGGATTACGGCGAATACAAGCTGGGCAAGCGCAGCGACGCCATTGTGTATTCGATGAAAAGCTTTCAGCTGAAATTTTCCCAAACGATTCAGGCTGTCATCATCGGTGTGGGGCTGAAGCTGTTCCAATACCAGGAAAACGTGATTCCGCAGCCCGCCTTGCCCAAACAGGGCATCTCCATGATGATGTTTTTAATCCCGCCCATCGTGGCGGCACTTTCGCTGTTGATTTTTGTAAAAAAGTATAAACTGCATACAACACTCATGGACGAGGTAACACATAGCGTGCAGCAGGGCGCGGATTATTAGTCCACCAAAGAAAGCGTAGATAAAAAATCTGCGAAAAAGCCATACAGCAAAGCTTTTCTAATGAAGATTGGTATAATATGGAATTATTCCAACAATAATGCAATGCGTGAGGCGAGGGTTCGTTCAATCGCAGCAAGGCGCTCCGGAGGCAGGTTATAGCGGCTGTGTCTTTGAAAACGGAACCCGATGAGCCTGCGCAGCATGCTTTTTTGCTCCCGGGTCAGCATCGCCTTGGAAAATCCAAGAAAATCGTTGTAAAGTGCAGGGGTTCGCGTGGCGGCATATTGTTCCAGCGCAGGCAAATCCTGCGGCATGGCGTAACAAAACAGGGAAAGTCCATGGTCAAAAGCCGGGGCTGTTCCAATGACGGAATTACTTTTGTTATCCACCAAGAAACCGAAGTTGCCAAGGTGGCGGTCTGTGTTGCAAATCACGGCGTCCAGCAACAGCATGTCCCTCAATTCTGCCGCATAGGCATCCCCCAATTTTTCATAATAAGTCAGTACAGCCTTTATTCCGCCCTGCGGTATCAGCCGCCCGGCCGCAACAAAGGAAATATCCTTTGTTGTGAATAACGCGCAGGTGGAGCAAAGCGTATTCTTCCACTTCTCTAGATGATAGGATACTGCGTTCACTCCCATAGCCTTGGCCACCTGATAGGCATAGAACTCGGAATAAGGCTCCAACCCGGAGTTTGCAAAGCCCTGGGTGCCGGATTTGTACAAATAAACAGTTCCGCCCTTTCTGCGCCAGCTCTTGGCCAGCATGCCATTTGTAGTGAATTCGGGAGAGGAGCGGAAGGTGGATTTGTTATAGCTGCCATACCCGGTGAAGGCGATATCAGCCAGAGTACGGCTGATGGGGTTTTCAAACAAATTTTTCTGCGCAAAACGTTCCTCGGAATCCTTCGGAACAACCCAGTAGCTGTCATTCAAAGAGAGACCTTTACACAGCCGGATGATTCCGGCTGTGTCTTTTTCAGAGAGACCCAGCTTGGCTAAAAAATTGCCAACATAGGCGCGATTGGCGGGAATAACCCGGTGGCGCAGCCAGCGTGCAAGCGCCTGCTCCTGCGAACAAGCGGGGTCCGCTTGCATCTCAAGCGGCAGTAAGTGTGCATGCTGTGTATCAAAACTCAGAATGTCCACACGCATGCCGTCAAAATCCTGCTCCATTTCGAAGCACAGCAGGGGAGTGTCATATTGTTTCAACAGATACGGCATGTGTTCTCCATTCTATTACTTGGGCACGTAACAGTAGTTCATTTTGCGGGTTGAAATGCTCGCCGTATGGGATTTTGACCCGCAAAATTTTTACTACTGTTTGGTGCAGGAGTAATAACATCACTCTATTATTCCTTCATTCGCTTGACCGTGCGCATCATTTCTGTAAAAGTATCCGCGATAATCGGCGCGGTTTTTATGCCCAGGGAATTCGTCTCCTCATAGTGCTTTTTGCCCGTGCGGTCGGCGGGCAAGTCCTCGATATAGGGAGTTGTGGGGTGCAAAAGAAAATCGTTGGGCGGCAGAATGTAGCCCAGCTCATCGTTGGCAAGGCCGAAAATCAGCAGATTGTCGTCCTGCGCAATGCGCGCGAGGGGGACTGGGTTGGTTTCCGGCCCGCGCCCTGTTCCGGAGATATGATCCGGCAGATAGCCGCCCAGCAGCAGCTCGGGGAAGAGCTCACCCGGAATGAGCAGGCATTTTACGCCGTCGATTTCAATGTAATTCAGCTCCGATTTTAGGGAGACGTTATAGTAGTTATCCGGCCTTGCGTAAATATCCACGTTTAGAATGCCAAAACGCCCCGCCAGGAAGAGGATGGGGTTGTGCGCGGGGAAATAAACCTCCTGACGCAGGATGCTGATATCGGGCTTCAGCTCGCGCTCATCTTGAATGGATAGGGCGTAATCCCCCAGCTTTTCGCCGAGCTCGTGCGTGGTCTCTACAGGATCCTCGTGAATTTCCTCCAGCGTAATCATGCCGCCGATGGCACCCTGGAAAAAGATGGTTTCCGCTCCGGTTTTTTCGCGGATGCGCTTGCGCAGGTAGCAGGGGTAATCCGGGCTGACCAGGGTGTTGCCCCAATCCAGCATTTCTGCGTGGGCGGCGAAATTGATGATGTAGGTTTCGCGGCTACCGTCCGCCGGAACAAAGCGGAAGCGCGTCATGGTTTTGGAAAACACCTTCGGTTCGCGGATATCCTTTTGCAGCCCTTCCACCTCTGTTTGGCCAAAAAACAGTGCCCCTGCTTTGCGCTCGCGGTAGGCGGAAAGCGCCGCCTCTTTCACGGCGGCAAAAACGATGCGCATAAAATCCGGGTCCTTGCCGCTTTTGGGTAGCTTGCCGTAAATGCCCATGGTGTCAATGCCCGCGTGGGTGTGGGTGGAGCAGATATGAATGGCGCGGCAGTTCGCTGTGCGCGAAAAGCCCGTGAGTGAAGCGCGCATGGCGTTGATATCCTTATTTAACAGGCCGACGCAGTCCACGGATATCATTAGGATGCCGCCGCGGCCGCTGTTGTCATCCAGCCAAACGGCGTGGGCGAACAGCGGATCCATCACACCCGTTATCGGCTTATTGCTGCCATAGCCCGCCATGTAATAGGTCTTTTGCCCGATATCCGGCGGTGTCATTTCCGCCTTGCCAAAGCCCACGGTGTAATGGTCAGCCGGCTGCCCCTTGCCGTAATCAAAGCTGCCCCTGGCCAGCTCCGGCGCAAGAACCGATTTTTTGTAGTTTTTTTTGCCGTAATACTTCACATAACCCTTGACGGCGTTCATCAGCCTTTGCTTTGTTTTCTCTGTCATAGTAACTCTTCTCCCCCAAACTCTATTTCGCAAGCGCGAGAAAATCGCGCAGCTGCTCCTTGGTTACGCCTACACCCTCTACGGCGTCCAGCTTGTGCCCATCCATGCGGAAGGAGGGGACAGCCCAAACAGCGCACTGCTCATAGGCATAGTCGTTTGCGTCCCTATTTTGCTGCGCAAAATCGCCGTGTTCCAGCGCACAGCACAGCGCGTTCTCATCCAACAAATCCCTAAAACAGGCGGCGAGAACGGCAGCGCTTTCGATATCGATATGCTCCTCAAAAATAGCGCGGAACATGCGCTCACTGAACAAAAAGGGGTCAGCGCCGTTTTGCAGAGCGAACAACAGCGCCTGCACGCATAAATCACTGTGAGAACCCCAGCGTTCCGGGCGGGGGTGCGCCTCGATCGGGCACCAAACAAGCTCCGCGGCCGGGTAAGCGGGCAGCAGCTTCAAAAGGTCTTCGTAGCCGCGCAGGCAATAGGGGCAGGAATAGTCAAAAAAGAATTCCATGCGGGACATAGCTTAGTCCTCCTCAATCAATGTTACCGTATCTGAAACCCGGCACCGCGGTGCAAGAGCGCCCCGCAGGCGGACAGGTGTATCGCTGCAAATTTCGGTTAGCAGACCGTTTTCCCAGGCAAACGAAAGGCTGGCACCCCGGCAGAGCATGCCATGCACGCTGCCGTTCGCCCACTGCTTGGGCAGGGCAGGCAATAACGCTATCACGTCGTCCTCGCTCTGCAACAGCATCTCGTTCATGCTCTGCAGCGCGCCGAGGTTGCCGTCGATTTGAAAAATACGCGGGTGATGCACCCCGAACAGGTTTGGAAACACGCTGTGGCGCAGGGTTGCGCTGAGAAAGCCCAGTGCCCTGTCGCCCTCCCCCAACCGTGCGGCAATGCAGGCGGCCCAGGCCGCGCTCCAACCGATATGCTGCTTGGCGTGGGCAATGCGGTAATCAAACAGCTCCTTCACCCAGGCGGTTTCAACCGGGTTTGTGCGGGGGCGGATGATATCCCCCGGAAAAAAGGCGTAGAGCGGCGAAAAATGGCGGTGCCCCTTCTGCGCGACCGGAACATCTGCGTGAAATTCCAGCAGCCCCGTGGAGCCGTGCCCAAAGGGGTGGAGCAGCGGCAGCTTTTCCCGGATCGACTCGGCCAAAGTGCCCTGCGGCTGCAGTTCCAGATAATTGGAAAACAGCTGGCGCACAAGGCCCATGTCAAAACTGCTCGCCCAATCCAACATGCAGCGTTTGCCGTTCACAAGAAAATCCTGCTCCGGCGCGGGTGAGGGGCAAATGACATAATGGCCATCGTGCAGCAGCAGGTAATCGCTGGCAAAGGTAGCAGCCTCGCGCAGGATATCCTCCACGGTTTCCCGATACTGCAGCAGGGCGGCGTTGCGGTAGTGCGCATAGACTTCATTCGCCAGCCAAACCCCGCACAGTGGCTCATACATATAGGCGGGGCTGCCCTTGACGGGCGTGGTCTTGCGCCAGATATCCGCGTTGTGGTTACAGGCAAAGCCCGCGCAGCCCAGGTTCACCCGCGCCGTGCGCTTGCCGGATTCCACCAGTTCCCGCACCATGCGGATATAGGGCTCCAAGCAGTCGGCCAGATTGCTCGCGGTTGCACCCCAGTAATTCATCTGCGCGTTGATGTTGGTGGTGTAGTTACTGCTCCAGGCCGGGCGGCGGTCTTTGTTCCAGATACCCTGCAAATTCAAAGCCTCACCCCCGGCACGGCTGCCGGAAATCATGAGATATTTCGCATAGTTGTAAAACAGCTCGCACAGGGCGTTTGAAACCTCGCCTTTTTTTGCCCGCGCCAGCAGCTGCACGGTCGGCGCATCCTCTTCCTCGTTCAGGCTCATGCTCTGTTTTTCATATAAGGCGCAGTAATCCGCAAGATGCCGCTGCAACAGGGTGTCAAAATCCCGTGTAACACAGCGAAGCTGCTCCTTGCACAGGTTTAACGCCGTCATGCGCTCTGTGCACGGCATGCTGTCCCAGCCGCGAAAGCCGGTTGCGGTTGTGAGGTAGAGTGTTACACGCCGCGCAAGCTTGATGTGCAAGCCGTGGATGGAGTGGGAGACCGTACCGTCCGTATCGGCCTCGCAGCGCAGGCAAAAGCTCATTGCCTTGCCCTCGTTATAGCGAATAGGCCGCGTCTCGCCCCGCAGATAATTCGGTGCGGCATAATCCGGGGCATTGCCCAGCAGGTTCAAGGCGTTGTCCATGCAAATTTCGCTTTTCAGCTTACTTTTAGCATGAATAGAAAGGGCAAACGGTTCGTCGCTTGTAATGCGGTAGACCACGACCTTGTCCGGGTAGGAGGCAAAGCACTCCCGTGTGACGCCGTCCTGCGTCACGGAATGCAGGGCACGGGCGAGGTCCAGCTCCCGGCGGTAAGAAGCGGTTTTGGGCAGCTTGAAGCGGATGGACAGGGCGCCGAGCGGCATAAAAGCCTCGCTGTAATCCCCGCAGAGCGTTTGCATGGCCAGCTCGTCCGCCTCGTGGTTCTTGCCCGCAAAAATCAAATCCCGCACCCGCTGCAGGTTGGCAAGGCTCTGCGGATTGCTGTGATCCTTCGGATAGCCCGACCAAAGTGTGCAGTCGTTGAAAAACAGCGTTTCCCGCCGCGTTCCGCCCGTGAGCATCACGCCGCTTTTCCCGTTCCCCAGCGGCAACGCCTCATGCCAGGAGCGGGCGGGCTTTTCATACCAAAGCCGATGCATAGCGCCCCTCCTCTATTCCTTCAACAGCCCCTGCAGCCGCGCGACCTCCTGCGGGGCAAGCCCCAGCTGCCGCACATAGCCCAGCGCACCGCCATACTGTGTTTGCATATAGTCCAAAAATCGCTCCATCAGCTCCGGCGGCGAGGGCAGATATTTATCCCGGTTCACCAGCTGAAAACGCTTTTTCGGAATGGATTCGTAATACTGCGCGATATAGACGCTTGATACCTCATAGTCTGCGATAATATCCTCCCTGCCAACGCCCGCGAGCTCCAGCAGCAGGGCGGAAAGGATGCCCGTTCTGTCCTTGCCTGCATGGCAGTGAAAGGCGGCGGGGCCATCGCAGGAAAGCAAAAAAGAGAAGGCGAGCCGGTATTGCTCTTGAAACAAATCCACAGAAAGCTGATAAATATTCCAAAGCTCCTTACTTTTGCGGATGAAGGTAGGGTTGACTTTATATAAGGGCGTAGCTTGATAGGCAAAGTCAGAAAGGGAGGCAAACACACTGCCCCCGCGTTTGATTTCAAATGAACTGCGCAAATCCAGAATACGGCGGATGCCAAGCTCCCGAAAGAGCCGGATGTCAGCCTGCGTCGCCTGCTTGGGCAGGCCGAAACGGTATAAACGCCCGAAGCGGGTCACGCTCCCGTCCGCGCAGGGGTAGCCGCCCAGGTCACGGCAGTTGGTGACGCCCTCCCCGGGCAAACGGCGCAATGGTTGTGTCATATACTTTCTTCCTCCAACATCAGGCTGCGAATCGTGGCGATTTCGCCTTCGCTTAAGCCGAGGCTGCGCACATAGCCCTGTGCGCCGCTGTAGCGCTCCCGCAAAAAGGCGAGCAGATGCCGCATATTCTCCGGCGTAGAATCCAGATGCTCCCGATTGGTCTCCCACATCAGGCCGTTTTCCGCATTCGCTGCCTGCTGATAAAAGGGGCGCAGATATGCGGCTGAAACCTGGTAGTCCGCGATGATGTCCGCCTCCCCAACGCCCGCCAGTGCGAGCAGCAGGGCGCATAAAATCCCCGTGCGGTCCTTGCCCAAAAAACAATGCACCAGGGTTGGAACGCCCCCGGCGGCAAGTTGCCGCAGCACGCGCAGGTAGTTGGCGCCATATTCCTCCACGCTGCTTTCATACACATCCCAGAGCTGTTTGCTCTCCCGAATCACAGCCGGATTAATTTCATAGAGGGAAATATGGTGATATTGAAAGGCCGGGTTTTGCAAAAAGGAGCTCGGCTGCGCATGCGTCTCATAATCGCCGCGCAAATCCATCACGGCGCGTATGCCGTACTCCTGTAACAATTGCATGTCCTCCGGCGTAACGCTGTCCGGAATGCCGCAGCGCAGGATACGGGCAAACTGTGTCCTGCGCCCGCCTGCGGCGGGGTAACCGCCCAGGTCGCGGCAGTTGATTACACGTTTCAGCGGCAAACGCTTCATCGGCTGCATGGTACTCCCCCTTTTTGTTTGGCACAATAAGAAAAGTATACTGTATTACGGGTAAAAATGCTACTGTAACTTTGCGGAATGGGCAAAAAAACGCCTTGAATCAAAAGATTCAAAGCGGGGTTTTCTCTTATTGCTCCGCTGATTAAACCTTGCGCATCATGGGCAGCCAACGATCGCGCGGAAACGTCTGTGAAGAGGCAGGCCCTTTATCGCGGCTGAGAATAAAACTGTTTTCAGACGGCATGACGGCATATTGCCCCAGCTTTTCGTAAAAACGTTGAAACTCCGCCGAGGTGTACGCAGTTTTGTAATGTGTGCGTAATCCAGCTGTGCATACAAGCTGTTTTGCGTTTCCAGCAGTATCAAATGCCTGGGGAACAAAAAATCCATGCATAAATCCGTGCCGAGCTGACCTATCGTCGCTCCCATGTCAAGCAATATCCAGTAGGGGGCAGTCTCCTCCGGCAGTGTACGCTTTCTCTCACACACCAGAAAACAGCTGCGCGGCTGCGTTTGCCAAATCAGCAAGGCACCTTACTATGAGCAAAAATGCTATTGTAACTTTGTGCCATCCCCCAACGATATGTAGAGCTCTGAAATTTCATCTTGTACTTCTATTAGCATTTTCTGCGCCTTATCTGATAAGTCTACCGCATCGGCAAGCTTCGCCCCTAATAATGACAGCCGGGATTCAATTTGATTTACGTTATTCACAAAAACAGTCCTTCCTTAATCACATTAGTCATCTTTGAGGTAATTATAAGGATAAAATCTGCTATTGTCAACACATAAATTACCCATCATTGGGGTAGGGTGTGTTACAGTAATGAAAATTTATGGCATTAACGGCGAGATGAACCTTGTTGGCAAAAGAGTTAGGCAGGCTCGAATGAAGGAAGGACTATCACAGACGGAGCTCGCAGCAAGATTACAGGTATTGGGTATTAGCGTGGAACAAAAGGCCATCAGCAGAGTGGAACTTGGCACGCGGCTTGTGCCGGATTACGAAATTCCGGCGTTAGCGGCTGCATTGCATGTTTCTGTAGTGTGGTTGCTGACAGGGGAGGATTGCGTGTAATACCATTGATGTTAATATTGAGCATTAGAGAAAATGCGAAATGAAAAATCTGCCGATATAAATCGACAGATTTTTTGTTTTGTCTATAGTATACGAAAAAGATATTTTTTGCTTTTCAATGTCAAACTTTAAACCCTCGTAAACTTATTTTATCACCTGTCTGACTTCCATGCCGCTGATGAATGCCACCTTGATTTCTTCTTTGGATTCAACGATAACACATTCGATTATCTGTCTAACGATTTGGTCATCGTATTCCATCGGATGGTTCTTCAATCCGTCAAGTATCGTGTAGATTTCGTCAAGCCGTGATTTGGCACTTTCTCGCTTTTGGTCTGCGTTGACATCTCGAAATTTTGCATATCTTACCACTTACACTCATTCTGACTACAAATTCTATCTGATGACTTCCAGTTTTCCTATTGACAAAAGCACAATCTGTGTATATACTGTATATAGTGTACATAGAGAGGTGATTTTTTGAAGGTCATAATATCAAACCGATCCGGTGTTCCGATCTATGAGCAGATCAAGGAACAAATCAAAGAAGCGATTTTGTCGGGTGAGCTTAATGAAGACGCTCTGCTTCCGTCAATCCGTCAGCTTGCAAAGGATTTGAAAATCAGCGTTATCACAACCACACGGGCATACAATGACCTTGCGGAAGAAGGCTTTGTCGTCAATGTGCAGGGCAAGGGCTGTTATGTGCTTCCTCAGAATAAGGAAATGGTGAAAGAAAACGCTCTTGTTAAAATTGAACTTGGACTGTCCGAAGCAATCACCGCCGCAAAAATGGGCGGAGTTAAAAAAGATGAGCTTTTTAAGATGCTCGAGGTGCTGTGTAAGGAGGAAAATTATGAGTAATATTTTAGAGGTGCACGGATTGCGCAAAAGCTATAAGACCTTTAAATTAAAGGATGTGTCCTTTGAAATACCAAAGGGTTATATTATGGGTTTTATCGGGCCGAACGGAGCCGGTAAGACCACAACGATTAAGTCTATACTTAAAATGATTTGTTATGAATCCGGCACAGTAAATCTTTTTGGGATGAACATCTCTGATACTGATTCCGAAGTAAACGACAAAATCGGAATTGTCATGGACACACCGTTTTATGTCGCCGACTGGACAGCGGCGGATGTTGAAAAAGCCGTATCGCCATTTTATAGTCAATGGGACAGCGGCAAGTATATGTCGCTGCTTAAAAAATTTGATGTTGACCGCAAAAAGAAAATCAAAGAGCTGTCACGCGGTATGAAAATAAAATTGATGATGGCGGTTGCGCTCTCACATGATGCCAAACTGTTGATTTTGGATGAACCCACAAGCGGTCTTGATCCTGTTGCCCGTGATGAGCTGTGCGAGCTTCTGAGTGATTTTGTAACCGATGAAAACAGAAGCATTTTATTTTCCACTCATATCACAGCCGATCTTGAAAAAATAGCAGACTATATCACTTTCATTTTAGACGGTCGGATTATCTTTTCCGGATCAAAAGAAGAGCTGCTTGAGAAATATGTGCTTGTGAAAGGCGGAAAAAACGAAATCACAGCCGAGCAAAAAAAGCTGATTATCGGCTTGCGGGAACACAGCACCGGCTTTGAAGGAATGACCGAAACAAACAACATCGGCCGGCTTCCAAAAAGCCTTATGATTGAACCGATAACACTTGACGAAATTATTATCTGTATGAATAAGGGGGCGAAAATCCATGAGTAAAACTCTTTCATTTATCAGGCTTGACTTTGTTACCATCAAGGCGTATCTGACTCTCAAAAATATTATTATTTTTATCGCAGTGGCTCTTATCATGCTATTTACTTCCGGTACTGCGGCATCAGCTATTGCCATCATCATGGTATACGCCGCTTTATATGTCAGTTATCCTTTTGCGGTCGGCGAACAAAACGGGATAGATGCTTTATATCCCACGCTTTCGGTCAGGCGTGACACGGTTGTTTTAGGGCGGTATGTCTTTACTTTATTACTTGATGTGTTTTCGGGACTGGCAGCCTATATCTTTGCTTTTATCGTATTGACCGTAATGAGCAAGGAATTTGATCCGGTCGGATCGTTTTGGATAACGCTCGGAATTTTCGCTCTGTACAGCGTTATTCAAGCCATTCAGCTTCCGATTTTTTTCAAGCTCGGATATGCTAAAGCGAAGTTTATGACATTTCTTCCGTTTATCGGTTTCCCGCTGTCTATATTTTTATCGGGAAAGGTGTTAAACAATGTACCGCAGATAATCGATATCATTGATTGGTTTACGGTGAACCCGGCGATAACGGCTTGCATTTGTACGCTGATATGGCTGATCGTGATGGTGATTTCTATACAGGTTTCAACAGCATTTTATAAGAAAAGGGACTTTTAAATTCAATGGAATAAATAACAAAACAGCGAACCGTTTGTGGTTCGCTGTTTTGTTTTTTTCCATGAACTATTTGTCTTCTTCAAAAAACATATATCGGCGCTTTCCTTCAATTTCAACGGTATATCAGAACAATTTTTACAAGCACAACAGGATCGACTCCGGGTCGACCGTTTTCTTCGCAGTAGTACGCACCCAAGAGAGGGTAGCCAATTTACCGATGGAAACCCTGTCGTTCGTCGGTTCCCCTTTTTCGTTCCGGTATGTCCGAGTGATATAGTAGATGTAAATCCCATCTTTAATCCTGTGCCGCACGACATTTTTCTCTGGCATTGGTACTTTTACGTCCTTTTTAATGCCATACCTGCAACCCCTTTCTGATGTATGGTGTATTTTTACCATACTTAGAAGAGGTTCACCAGTGTTTTTTATTTTTTTCTTTGTAGAGTTTAATTTCTTG
>JAVBPP010000106.1:0-15861 GCA_031549535.1 Oscillospiraceae bacterium | reverse complement strand
GAGCTGACCGTTGCAACTTTGGAGTTGCTGGTGGTGTAGGTTCTCTTATAGCTGGCAGACGTGCTCGGCGAGAGGGTCAGCTTTGTGGTGTAGCTCTCGCCCTTGCCCAGGGTCAGGGAGCTGACATTCAGCTTCACGGAGGTCGGAGCCGCTTTTACTGTCACCTTAACGCTGTAGTACTTGCCGTTGCAGACCGTAACCTTTATGGTTGCCGTGCCTGTGCCGACGGCCTTAATCACGCCTGTTGAGCTGACCGTTGCAACCTTGGAGTTGCTGGTGGTGTAGATTCTCTTGTAGCTGGCCGCCGTGCTTGGGGAGAGGGTCAGCTTTGTGGTGTAGCTATCGCCCTTGCCCAGGGTCAGAGAGGAAACGTTCAGTTTCACGGAACTGGGGGCGGCAGCGACCGTTATTTTCATGGAAGCGGTTCTGCCGTTCCAGGCCTTGTAACTGATGGTGGCTGTTCCGGCTTTGACGCCCTTAATTAGGCCTGTTGAACTACTGACTGTTGCAACTGCGGTGTTGCTGCTGGTCCAGCTGCCTTGCTTCAACGCAGTGCTTGGATTGTATGTTGCACTCAGTTGTAAGGTTTCGGCAACACCAATTGTTGCGCTGGTTTTGCTAAGTGTAATTGACGTGGGCGCAGCCAAAACCTTCACGCTGCACTTGTAATATACGCCATTATAGGCCTTCACGGTGATGGTGGTTGTTCCGGCCTTTACGCCCTTGACTGTGCCGGTATTCGCGTCTACTGTTGCAACGCCAGGGACGCTGGAAGAAAACGCTTTCTTAAACGCTGCATTGGTGGGCGCGAAGGTTGCGGTCAGCTTAACGCTCTGGCCAACGCCAATGGTAATGGAACTGGTGTTCAGCTTCACGCTTGTGGGGGCTGCATAAACAGTTACGCTGAACGTACAGGTTTTGGCAACCGTGTTTTCCGTGTAGGTTACGGTCAGGGTCTGCTTGCCGAGCTTGCTGGTGGTGTAACCTGTGACCTTTACCTTGGAGTCACTCATGCTGACTGACTTAGTAGTCCCGTCTGTGTACGTTACCTTTAACACGCCGCCGGTGAGCAGAAGGGCTTGATTTAAACCGTAGGAAAGCTGCGTGGGATTGGTGGAAACTGCCACCGCTGTGGGAACGCGGTCATAGACCGGCAAATCAAAGCTTGCTGTCTTTTCCGTTCCGGAATAGGTGTAAGCTACCGTAATCTTCTGCTTTCCGGTTTTTGTTTTGTCATACCCGGTGATATCCGCGGCAGATTTGACCTTGTACCCTGTCAAATCACCCACAGTGCCGTTGTTAAACTTTAGGGTAAAGACAATCTTGGAAGAATCCAGCGCTTGACCCTTGAGCATGTAAGTGGGTTTCGAGGTGATTGTAATGCCGGTGAAGGCCTTATTGGTGTAGCTGCACTTGGTATCGGCCGGGGTGCCTTCCAGCGGCATGGTTGCCGGTGGGTTAATCCATCCTCCAAAGGTCTGCGCCTTGGTGTGTTTTGCCGGTGGAGCGGTAATGGCCGCGCCCGGATAGGCGCGCACTGCCGTGGTTGCAATCAACCCGTCTACATCCTTGTGCTCAAAGAACGCAATCTTAAGCTCGGGCTTGAATTGCAATTGCTTAAACGCACGCAGCAACTGTGTTCTGGCGGTGTTTACCTTGGAGTTGGGGGTGGTTGCGGAGTTAAACGTGCTGAGCACTTTGTTTGCAAAGGCCACGGCCCTGTTATACTCCGTCAAATCTACATAGTAGCTCGTGGGGTACTCCAGCTTGCACTGGGCAAGGGCTTCTTTTAACGGCGCATCCGTAGATTTTACAAGGATGCGGCGGGAACGCATAAGCTCAATATACTTCGCAGTGTTAATCAGCGTTGCCGCGTCATAGTCAACATGAACGAGCGGATCGGTTGACTTGGCTGCCGTTAACACTTCGGTTGCCCTTGTGAGTGCCTCGTTGAAGTTGTACCAGGTGTAGGGGACGAAGTCCATCTCGTCATCAAAGATATAGCCGGCTTTGTCGTAATTGTTAATGTCTTGACGGCCGCTGTATTTCACCAGCAAATCCTGAATCGCCGTCAAATTACTGTCGACCTTTTTGGTTTTTTCCAGCGCGGTGATTGCGTTGGTCAGCGCTGTCATCGCCGGTTGATATTCTGTTACTATGGTGCTCAGCAAATCCGCCGCGCGCAGGGGCTTGAGGCTCAGATAAGCCGCCTTTGACATCGCCTTGATGTAGGTGTCCCAAGCAGTTGCGCTGCTGTAATTGGACTTCTGGCGGCTGAGTGCCATTTCCTCCGCGTATTTGTTGGGCAGGTTGGCATCGTCATAGGAGATAATCGGAATGCTGCCTGTAAAGGTAGTGGTGCCGGAGTTGTTCTCTGTGTTTTTGACAGTGATGGAATAGTTCACGGGGAAGCTCTGGTTGAGCGGAACCTCAGAACGGGTTACATAGCTGCCCGAGCTCGCTTTTTTCGCCGCGTCAAACGGATAGAGGGGAATCGAGGTTTCTAAGGTGCTCTCCAAATCTGTTGACTGCTTGCGCAGGGTGGAGGCAAAGTATTTTGCACTTTCGGCATTGGTTATGGCAACATTATTTACAGTGAAATTCACATCCATGTTGCCAAAGCCCAAGAAGTTTGAGTTCGCCGTTCTGCCCACCGGAACTGTATACTTGGAAACGGTAGAGTAAAGAGATATCTCGCTCTTTTCCAAGAAGAAAGCTTTCGGCTGATTCAGATAGACATATTGATTGTTTGAAGCCGTTTTCTTCGTGTAAGTCTTGGAATCGTCGTTGACATTAGCCGTGTAGAACATATCCAGGCGCATCATCAACGGCGCGGCGGTGATGGATTCGCCCCGCTCATTCGTTGCCATATACTCCAGCTCAATGGTGATGCTGGTTTCCTTCGCGGCTGGGAGAGCTCCAGTCAGCGCGATTTGCAGCTCCGCGCCCCCCTTAATGACCTTACCCGTGGTGACGGTTTTGCCCGGGCTGATGCCGGAAAGCTTCATATCCAGTTTCTTACGCTCACCGCTGATGGGGTTTTCATACACGTGGTAGTCTGTAATGACGTAATTATACAGAGAATCCTGCTTAAAGGTACCGCTGCTGTTTGTGTAGCCGCTGTTTACGCCCTTGGAGGTGTTTTTCAGCGTAAAGCTCGTTAAGCCTGAGATGCGGTCGGGCGCAGTTACAACCAGCGGCCCCATCTCCTGCGACTTGCTCACGCCCATAGCAGAAGCCAGCATGGGCAGCAGAATCTTGGCAAGCGACGTTTTTCTGGTGTTAAATTGTTTAATGATGCGCTCCATCATCGGCAGCAGGTTATCGTTATCCATCAAGCGGTCAAAGATATTCAGCTTTGCCGCATCGGAAAGATAAGAAACACCCTTTGAATCCTTATCCGTAATTGCACCCGGGAAAACACTGTTGATAGCATTGCGCACAACAATAAACAGGTTCTGCTTAATGTTATATTGATACAGGTCTGACTGGGTGTTCTTTTCCTTGTCTATCACTGCCAAGATACCGCTGATATCCAAATTGCACAAATTTTTAAGAATGCGGTTTTGCAACAGCTCTTTTGTGATGGTGGCGTTGTTTATGATATCCGCCGGGAGCCAATTTTTGTTAATGAGCATAAATACCAGTTGATCCAGCGCCTTCCAACCGGCCTGAGAATCGCTGGCATTGATGGTGATTGCCTTGCTAAACAGGGGGAGGGTGTTGGCGTTCAGCTTTTGCATCACCAGAGTAAGCATTTTGTCAAAGCCCACCCCATAGGGCAGCATGCCTGCGTTATCCTGCGGCTTCGCACCTGTGGCTTTGGCTGCAAGATTGCTATCTCCGGTTTTATTCAAGCCGTAAACAATTAAATCCGCCGCTATATTCAGAATACTCTGGACATCGTCCTTGTTCTTTGTTGCCGAAAGGGTGGCATAATTCTGCCCCGGCAGGAAGTGGTTGGTCAGCTCCTGCACGGTATACCACAACACGCGCGTGATGTTGGTTGCATCCTCCGGAATGTAAATCGTGGGCAAATCGCGCAGGAAGTTGGCAAGCAGGCTTTCGTCGCCCGGCATTACCACTGCAGTGTCAATGGTATTCAGAATCGCACGCAGCATGTAGGCCAGGAACTGCTGGTTGCTCATCTGCTCAATTTCATTTTTGCTTCTGGGCGCGATGCCGGCGCTGTCCGGGATAATGGTGCCGTCCGTCACAAGCCAGGCGTGCTTGAGCGCCACGGTGAGATTGTTGATAACCTTTGTGTTATCCGAATAATCCCATTTACCGGTCTGGTCATAGTCCTTGATGATGCTGGTGACAATTTTGCCCAGATTTTCGTTCATGGATTGAATTAGGTTGCCCCCGCTCAAATCCAGCGCAGGCACCTCAAAATTCACGTTCACTACCTGGGCATATTGATTCAGCCCCGGCGCATTTGCGGGAACATCCTGATCGATGGGGAAGGCGGGGTCAACGCCACAGGCCTCACGCACCATCTGCCGGATTTGGGTGTTAAAGACATTTACCAGCAAATCATTGTAAATGGCCGCAACAAGCTCATACAGGAAATCATAGGTCGTCATATCCTTGTTGATATCAAACGCCTTATCCAGCCCTGCGCTGAGCTCACCGCCCATGAGCAGGCTGAGGATTTGCTTTGCCGCATCTTCCACCATTTCATCCACAGTGGGCATATTGGCCGCGTCCGGAACGGCACCGTTCTCACTGGGATTGGCTAAAACAAACAGAACTACCTTAAAGATGTAAGAGACATCCAGCAAGCTGAGCACTTCGTTCAGCTGGTCGCCAATCAATCCGCCGACCATGCCGAAATTCAATTTGCCTTGAACGAGTTCGCTGATGAGGTTCCAGTTATCCTGGAGTAGTTGAATCACGTTGTAGATAATCGTCAAATCTTCTGTGGTGCCACGGCGATTGCCCTTGGTTGCGTCAAAATCAATCGTTGCAATATCACCGATTGCCCCTTGCAAAAACGCCTGTTTCAAGCCGCCGAGTATACCGCCGCTGACCGCATACTGCAAATCATCCAGCGTTTTCAGCAAGGCATTGACTGAGGAAAGGTCAACTGTAACGTTTGCGATGGGGATATCAATCGGCGCTGACTCAGCCTTGCCGAGGGATTCATCCAATGCGTCCAGCAGCATGCTTGCATTTTGCTCCAAGGTAAATACGGGCTTATCTGCATCGTCATATTTCGTGATAGCGGAATCCCGATATGGCTTGATTGCATAAGACATGAGCGGAACGCTGGAAACCAGCATCACTGCAATGAGCAAAATACTAAGCAGTTTCTTTGTTGTTTTCATGCTTTTCCTCCATAAATTCATAGTTGCCGCAATGCGCCTGTGTTTATATCGCATCCGCCCCCCGCCTTCTCCGACAAAGGCGGGGGGAACAGATTGTATGACACGGGTACAACTAGATTATAGAGATTTTACATGCTTGCGTCAAGATGCTTTCCTTGGAAAAGCATAGCAAAACAACAAAAAACTGTTTTTTTTTCGGTATATTTTTTTTGTTTTACAGACTATTCACGCGCCGTTAATTTTTGGGGCTTTGCATGCCTGCCCTCTTCGCCCTTACCGCAGGCGCTGATGTCCAAAAGCTGCTTTCCCTGCGGCGTTGTCAGGCATGCAGTGCAGTTCTCCCAACTCTGCGGCAGGCGGGGGCTCAGTGTGAGCTGCCCATCCTGCATACCGATGCCCAACAGATCTTCCACAACCGCGCGGTAAAACCAGGCTGCGGAGCCGGTGTAAAGGCTCCAGCCCGCGCGTCCCTCTATGCCTTGGCTCGCCGAAACATCTCCGGCCAGGGCATAGGGCTCCGCGCGATAGCGGGCGGCGCAAGCCTCGTCCGCACAAAAATCGGCGGGGTTGAGCATGCGCAGCAGGGCATAGCCCTCCTCCCTGCGATTCTCGCGCAGCAGGGCGATGGCCAGCCAGACGGCCGCATGGGTATATTGCCCACCGTTTTCGCGTATGCCCGCCGGATAGGCCGCAACATAGCCGGGGCGGATACCATCGGGCGTAAAAGGGGGCGTAAAAAGCTTAACGATGCCGTTTTGCTTGTCCACCAGCGCTTTCACGGCGCTATCCAGCGCCTGGTGCCTGCGTTGGGCGCTTGGCATATCACAGAGCACGGCGAAAGACTGCGTGAGGCTGTCAATGGCGCATTCCGCCGCGCCGGTTTTACCCACGGGAGTTCCGTCATCGCAGAAGGCGCGCAGATAATGGTCACCGTCCCAACAGACATCGTCCACGGTCGTGTGCATTAAAACAGCCAAGCGGCGGTACTCCGCAACACGCTGCAAATCCTCCATGCGCTCACACAGCGGCGCAAAGGCGGTGAGCACCATGCTGTAAAACTGCGCCATCCAAACACTTTCGCCCTTTCCGGCCGCACCGATGCGGCTAAAGCCATCATTCCAATCGCCAACGCCCATGAGGGGCAGGCCGTGCTCCCCAAAACGCGCCGCGTGTTCGATTGCGCGGATACAATGCTCATAAACGCTTGCGGAATGTCCGCTGCGCTGGGGCTGAAAATAGCGTTCGCCCTCGTTTTCACCCAATTCCTCGCCCTGCAAAAATGGGGCGTTGGTTTTTAAAAATTCAAAGTCCCCCGTTGCATTGACATATTGGGCACAGAACAGGGGCAGCCACAGCAGATCGTCGCTGCATTTTGTGCGCACCCCGCGCAAACCTCCGGCGGACTTGGGCAGGCGATGCCACCAGTGCAGCACATCCCCCTGCTCAAACTGCACCGCACAGCAGCGCAGCAGGTGGCGGCGCACAAGCTGCGGCCTCGTATACAAAAACGCCATAACATCCTGCAACTGGTCGCGAAAGCCCCACGCGCCGCCGCACTGATAGAAGCCCGTGCGCCCCTGAAAGCGAGAGGAGAGGATTTGCGCAGGTAAAAAGCGGTTAACCATTTGGTTCAGCGCCTCATTCGGCGTTTGAATCTGCAGGGAGGGAGCCGGACTGGCCTCCAGATGGAACCCTGCCTTCTCCGGCATGAGCAGAGCGGCTCGGCGATTCATCGCAAACGCAAGGGTGAAGTGAAGCTCTGTCTTTGCGTCCCCGTCAAGCTCAACTACTTTACAGACTGCGGCGCAAGGGTCTCCGTGATAGCCTTGCTCCTGCCCGCTCCAATTGCCCATAAAAAAGTCAGCGCGATCCCTGCAAACACTGTCCGCCCCGCCCGAAACAGTCAAAAACGACCAGCCTTTAAAATTTCCGCTTGCATGGTTGGCCAAGACACCGCCGTTTGCACATTCCAGACGCAGGGCTGCGGCTCCCTCTCGGTTAACGCCGAGCACCGGCTCAGTGTAATAGGCGAGCGTATACTGCTGCTTTTTCACTGTGCGGTTTTCTAAAGAAAGGTGAATGAATTTTGCCATTCCTTTCTCCGGAACGCATAGACTTACCTTATAACGCAGCCCGGCGACCTCGCCCTCATAGCAAATTTCATCCGGGGCAAAGCAGGCACCCGCGCCATGAATCAAGTCATACAGCTTACCCTGCACTTTGAGCAGCAGCCGCTCCCCTCGGTTATCTGCGCAGGGGTCGTTTTGCCAGGGAGTGAGCTTGTTTTCCCGCGCGTTGATTGCCCAGCTGAAGCCCAAAGCCTTATCGCCGGCCATGGTGCCGAAGCTGGGGTTACTTAAAATAAAGCTCCAGGGCACACAGGCCTGTTTCTCCGATTTATTGACAAGAAAACCCTTGCCTGTAAAAGTACCTCCCTTTACAGAAATGCCGCGCTTTGCACGGGAATACTCCGGCACCGGGGCGGCGTCCAACAACGGCAGCGGCTCATAGTTACGCTCAGTTTTGTGAAAGCGTTCGGCTGTTTTGGGCGCAATGAAAGTAGCGCGGGCTTTTAGGGCGTTTTCTTCTTGCTCGCTGCGTTGGCCGATATTTACCAAATGGATGCCGCCTGCTGTTCCCACATTCATTTCGCAGTTTTCCTTTTTGATAAGCTCACGCAGGGCGGAGAGGATGGGTGTGTCATATTCGCTGCCCTCGCGGTAGGCGATGACTAAATCCGTGAGAATGCAGCAAACCCGCAGGCGTTTGTTCAGCAAAATATAGGGCAGCACACGCCCCGCTTCCTCCGGCGCTTCCACCGCGGCGTAAATTACAGGGTAATCTCCGGAGATGCCCAGGCTCCACAGGGGATCCCTGCCGCGCAGGGTGTTAGCCGCCACCGCTGCTCCGCTCTCCTGCGAGGGGTTACCCGCATAAAACAGAGCAGGCAGGACCGTTTCGGAAATCACAGCCTCCACCCCGCCCCCGGCAAAGGGGCAGAGCGCGCCCTTGTTCGGCTGGATGCCGCCCTGCTCCCGCACACGCAGCAGCCGCTCTACCGCCTCTTCCCGCGTGGAGGCACAGGCAAGGAGCAGGGTAAGCTTTCTGCTGCTTTTTGGCGGCAGCTGCATGCGCACACACAACGCGGCGCAGGCATCCGGATTACCCCTCCCGCCCTGCAGGTTTGTATCCGCTTGCAGCAGGGAGAATATTCCATCCCCCGCCTGCAGCAGCTTATCCCGGGCGGTTTCCCAGCTGAATGGGATAGCCTCCAAAAACCCCAGTGCCATGCAAAGGGTTTGCCCCTGCTCCCGGGGGCGGCGGGTGAAGAGCAGCAAGCGGTTTGCGGCGTCATAGCTATCCAGCAAAAACAGCTTGAAGAACGCCGGATGCTCGTTTTCTGTTGCGCCGGAAATCAGGCTTGGTTCCAAATACACCAAAAAATCGCCCTTCATTTCAGAAGCGGTATTATTCTTTAGGCTATACTGCCGCTGTTCACAGGGCATGCGCGGGTGAACTTGAGCCCGGGTGAGCAGGCGCAGGGCATCATTGCCCGCTCGAAAGTTCACCTCATTATCCGTAAACGCGGCGGAAAACTGTGTGCCGTCCGCAGTACCCAACGCTTTCACCGCGGGCAGTACACGGTTACCGTAGCGGAACAGTGCAAATATGCCAATCGGGTGCTGCAGCAAATCCCGGCTATGACGTGTGACGTTGGAGCCCCGGTAGAGGGAGAAGCCCGCACCGGTATCGCTCAAAACGCTGGTCCACTCCCCATTGGTCAACAGCTTAACATGGGCGCAGGCGTTGGATACCTCCCCGTATTCGCGCATAGGTGCCTCAATGTGCTCTCGTGTGACGGGGACCTCCCGCAAATCCACGTCCGCAAACACAACCGCACCGGAGGGTATTTTTTCCAGCAGCAGGCTGGACGCTGCGGCCATACAGTCGTCTGAAAGAAAACGCTTTTGCACCACACCGCTCTGCAGGGTGTTGAGCACGGCAAGCAGGCTCATGCCCACATGGTGCGCCATATAGCTGCGCACCACGGTGTAATCCTGCCCGCCTGTGCGTGCAGGGGTAAAATCCGCCGCCTCGTAAAAACCGCAGCGCCCCGTGAGCTCCATGTGCTCCAGCTGGCTCAGGTTGCGTAGTGCCGCGTGAGGTGCTATGGTCAACGCCAGAAAGCTGGAGTAGGGTGAAATAACCAGCTCACTGTCCAGCCCGCGCTTGAGGCCCAGCTTTTGCACGCCGTGCGCCTTATATTGATAGTTCAGCTGCCGGTCAAAGGCAAAAAAACCGCTTTCAGAAATGCCCCAGGGGATGCCGTGCTGCCGCACACGCTTGCGTTGGCACCACAGGCAAAACTCCAAGCCTTCATAACTCAGAGAGCCGCGCGGCGCGGGCAGGAAGAGATAAGGCATAAAATATTCAAACATCGTGCCCGTCCAGGAAACTGGCCCGGTATAGCGCCCGTCACGCACCAGCATACGCCCCATTGCGCCCCAATGCTTTTTTGGAACAGCCCGGCTTGCCACGGCGTAGTAACCCGTCATACGCGCCTCGCTCATGAGCAAATCATAGAACGAGCGGGAAAGCTCCCCGGTCTCCAAATCAATTCCGATATGAAACAGGCGGCGGCGCTCATGGTAGAGCGGGCGCAAATCGCTCGCAACACTCAGCGCCTGTACTCTGGCAGCAAGCTCCTTCAAGCGCGGTTCCTCGCCGAAATACTCGGAAATCCCCTGGCGCAGCGTGACCAGGCTGCACAAAAAGTTGCCACTGTCCACGGTGGAGACATAGCGCGGGTGCAGCGGGCGCAGGGTGACGGTGTCGTACCAATTGAGCAAATTGCCGTTCCATTTTTCCAGTTTTTCAATGCTGCACAGGCTTTCATCTAAACGTTTATACAAATCGGCGGAGCATAAAAAGCCCAAGTCCCGCGCGGCAAGGCAGCATAACAGCGCGAGCCCGATATTGGTTGGCGAGGTGCGCTGCGCAACCGTGTAAACCGGGGTCTCCTGCACATTGTCCGGCGGAAGAAAGTTGTTTTCCTTGGTGCACTGCTCCTCATAATAACGCCACATCGCCGCCGCGTAGGATTGAAGCCTGTCCCGTTGGCGATAGCTCAAGGCCTGTTTGCCGATGCGTTTTACGCGGGCGGAAAGCAACGCAAAGGGGATATCCGCCAAAAAGAACAGCCCCACAAGGCGCTGTAACGGGGAACCGAAGGCCACGAGCAGCCCGCCCGTCAACAGGGAAGGCCAAAATTGCAGGAGGGTTTTCACGCGCATGCCCTCCTGTTCGCTCTGGGCGGCGGTCGTCCATTCCAGCAGCTTTTTTCTGCTGAAGAACAGGCGGTAGAGCGCACGCAGCAGTGCATCCGCGCAGGTGTAGGCCGTTTGCGGCAGCATCACCACAGCAAGTGCCGCACGCAGCAGCGCAGAGAGCGCAGAAGGTATCACATCTGAATAATACAGGCGCGAGAGCATGCCGGGGCCGCCCGCCGCAAGCGTGCGCAGGAAAGAAAGGAAGCCGGGGCCGGCCGTGGCCAGCAGCGCGCAGAGTATGACCGCCCAGGCCGCACCGCGCGGCAAAAGCAGGGAGAGTAACAGACCCAGGCAGGAGAAAACCGGCGTCAGTGAGCGGCGCAGGTTGTCCAGCAGCTTATAGCGCGTCAAGCGCGTGAGTGGCCCCTTTTCATAAATGAAGGGGAGGTTTTGCCAATCCCCCCTGACCCAGCGGTTTAGCCGCGCGAAATAGGAGCCCTGTTTCCGTGGGAAGCCATCCGCTGCCTGCAAATCCGAAACAAAGCCGACCCGTAGAAAACCGCCCTCTAAAATATCATGGCTGAGTACCTGCTCCGGCGGGAAGGCGTTTTCGAGCAGCGCATGAAAGGCCGCGACATCAATCAGCCCTTTGCCGGAAAAGATGCCGTCTCCAAACAAATCCTGATACCGTTCCGAAGCAAAGGAGTCATAAACTGTGATACCGCCATCCCCCGCCAAAAGGCGCGTAAACCGCGTGGCATCCTCACCGAACAGCTCGTTTTCTATGCGTGGTACGAGGATACCGTATCCCGCTGTGACACGCCCTGCAGCCGTATCAATAACCGCCCGGTTCAGCGGGTGCACGGCCACCGCCAGCAACTCCGCCGCCGTATCCATGGGCAAAAGCGTATCTGCGTCCAGCGCGAGGAGGTACTGCGTACTGCGCAAAAACTGCCTGTCCCCATCCAGAACAAGGAAGGCAGACTGCTCCGTGCGGATGGCACGCACCAGCTCTGTGATAGCACCGCGTTTGCGTTCCAGCCCGCTGTAAGAGCCCTGTGTGGGGGAGAACACACGCGGGCGGACCGCTAAGAAAAAGCTGCCGCCATATTGTTGGTTCAAATCTCCCACCACGCGCCGTACCGCTGCAATGGCCGCCCTGTCCTCCGGCTTTTCCGGCGTGTTGGCGGCTTTAAAATCCAGCAGGCAGCAGATGCCGATGTTGGGCTGTGCATTGCTGCGGTAAAGTTCCAACATGCGCTTTTTCAGCTTGTGCGCCTCCTGAGGCTCCGGCACGAGCATGGAGACGGTTATTAAGGTGTTCGCCCGCTGAGCAAGCTCACTGTCCGGTTGCATACGCGGCAAATAGCAGGGCTCCACCGTGCGCAGGGAGAAACGCTCCACGCTCCCGCGCAGCGCTTCCCACAGCGGTAAAACCGTCAACAGTGGAAGATACCACTTGCGCAGCAAAACGCCCAGCAACAGGCTCAAAAGAACAGGGAGCAACAGCTCCAGCGCGAGAAACAGGCCGCCGCGCTTTGCGTGGTTCTCTCGTGTTTCAAAAAGTGTGCCGATGTGAACGTTGTTTTCTCTTGCGTTTTGCAAGATTTGCTGCGCAAACTCCGTTTCGCTCACGCCGAGCTGCTCCGCTCTGCGCTGCGCATGGCGGCGGTAATGTGCGCGGGAATGCTCATCCATCTGTGGATAGACCCCTGCAGGGTCCTGCAGAAACAGCCGTTCAAGCTTGCTGGTGCGCGCAAGCAGCTCCTCAAAGTCGATTTCCTGCAAATTTCGCAGGGCTTGGATGGAATCGCCCAGCATTTTAGCATTTCCGCCGTTTTGGGTGCAAGCCTCCCAAGCTGCGTGCAACAGAGCTGCGCGCAGCATCAGTTCCATTGACTGGCTCTCCTGTGCACACAGCTCCCGCTGTGAAAACAGGCTTGCCAGCGTTTGCGTATCCGGCAGTGCGCCTCCCTCGCAGCAGGCGCTACATTCGTGAAACAATGTGGGCAAACCATCCTGCGCCTGCGGCAACGCTCCGGCATGGCGCAAGTTTTTGAGCACAGCCGCGCTCTCCCGCGCCAGGATATAATAATTATCGCTCAGCCATTCACCCACTTTTGTGGGCGTTTTGCTGTGCAGCGTTTCCCCATATTGTTTTTGCAAATCCGCGAGCTGCTCCCGCAGCATTTTGCGCAGCGCCTGGTTTTTCATGCGTATAACCCATCCTTATGGTTTTTTTGACGAAAATGAAACGATGTTTTACACGAAAAGAGATTACCTCTGCTTTATATTTTGTTTCAGTTCCGTTACGGTCTTGCTCACGCCTATAATCGTAGTCAGCAGCGTTACGCCGATGGCGAGCCAACGCGCCCACTCCAGATAGCGCACCAGCTTGCCGGACTTTGAGGCAAGCTGAAAGCTTTTTAAAATGCTGTTTACCTGTTCCATATATATGACCACTCCTTTCAGAAGCCGGTAGAAGTTTTGTGCGGTCGCCCGCAGGCGATTTCGGCTATCAATTCCAGCTGAAAAGCACAAAACTTCCTGTTTGAAAGATTTTCTTTCAAACTTCCTCCTAATTCGCACTAAGCAATACACCGTGGGCAATGCCGGGGATACTTTCCCCCTGCAGGGCGGAAACCGCTGATAGCAGCGCTCCTGTACCGATGAAAAACACGCGTTTGAGCTCTCCCGCCGCCATACGGCGCAGAATGTGCGAGCAAACCACAGCCGCGCTGCAGCCGCAGCCGGAGGCGCCCGCGTGAATATCTGTATCGTCCATGGGGTACAGCATCATGCCGCAATCGGCGTGCACGGCGCTGATGTCTGTGTTCTCCTGCTTTTGCAACAGCTCGAGCAGCAGCTGCGAACCGACAGAGCCGAGGTCGCCCGTTAAAATCAAATCATAATCCTCAGGCTTTGTGTTTGTGTCGCGCAGGTAGTCAATGATGGTGGAGCAGGCCGCCGGAGCCATGGCAGCGCCCATGTTATTGGGATCTTTGACTCCTAAATCCTGTATTCGGCCGATGATGACCTCCTCCACGCGCGGCCCCTCGCCACAGCTTTTGAGCACCGCCGCGCCCGCCGCCGTGGCCGTCCACTGGGCGGTGGGGGTGCGCTGCCCGCCATATTCCAGCGGCATACGAAACTGCTTTTCCGCAGAACAAAAATGTGAGCTGGTGGAGGCTACGGCTGTGGAAATCGCACCGGCATCCAGCAGCAGCCCCGCTGTGCCAAGCGACAGCGCCATGGTGGAGCAAGCTCCGAACAGCCCCAGCAGCGGCATACCGAAATCCCGCATACCAAAGGTGGTACCTGTGCACTGGCTGAGCAAATCCCCGGCGAACTGCATGTCCACATCCGCCGCCGATACCTGCGCCTCCCCCAGCGCCTTTTCCACGGCGGATTTATGCATCTGGCTCTCCGCCTTTTCCCAGGACTCCTGACCAAGGGTACCGTCTTGCTCGATTTGGCTGAATTCACAGCCCAGGGGGCCTTCCCCCTCCTTTTTTCCAACCACCGCACCCCAGCCCGCAATTACCGGGCGCGAGGGCAGGCTGATTGTGTATCTGCCGCGCCGAAAGGGCATACAAACGACCTCCTATTTCGCATGTTGAACGATAAAATGAATTACGCCGTACAAAACCGCCGCGGCACTGCCGTAAACGATGACCGGTCCTGCGATTTTGAACATATTCGCACCGGTGCCGAGGATGCGCCCCTCGCTCTGGAACTCCATCGCCGGGGCGACAACGGAGTTTGCAAAACCCGTGATGGGAACAAGCGTCCCGGCGCCCGCGTGCAGGGCAATTTTATCAAACACGCCCAGCGCGGTGAGAACCGCCGTGAGTGCAATCAGTGTAACGGGCACAAGCGCACGCACCCCCTGCTCGTTAATACCGCAGCGCGTAAAGCCTTGATTCAGGGCCTCACCCAAGGTGCAGATCAGCCCGCCAATAAAAAATGCCTTGACACAGTTCATCGCCTTTGGTGTTGGCGGCGAAGCCTTTTTTGTCATGTTGTCGTATTCTTTTTTGGATACAGCCATGTCGCATTACTCCTATCATCTGTTGTTGCTTTTATACCAATCTCCATTAGTAAGCGTGATAAAAAATCAAGGAAAAGTTTTGCTGTATGGCTTTTTCGCGAATTTTTTATCTACGCTTTCTTTGGATATTGGTATTATTCTTACCCGGCCGGTGTAAAACTATTCCGCTTTATCTGTTCATACCGGAGAACAAAGAAGATGGAGTTTGCGTCATTGCGGTATTCTGCTATTCACTCGCAGAATGTTATATTGAAATTTTCTGAAAATCTCTTGCCAAAACGAAAAGACTATGGTATCATATTTTTCGTTGTCCGGGTGTGGCGCAGTTGGTAGCGCGCTTGACTGGGGGTCAAGAGGCCGTGAGTTCAAGTCTCGCCACTCGGACCAGAAGCTTGTTGTATGGCTGCAAAGCCTTAATACAACAGGCTTTTTTTACCATCTCCAGCGTAGTATGCCCGAGAATGAGCTGCAAAGCTATGCCGGAGCAAATGCGCGTGAAGGCGGGGAGACAAAAGGCCTTGCGCAAATTTTCTATGTTTTGTAGTATTTTGGCAAATTTCTTCTTGCTTTTTGTTGATAGGCGTATTATACTGAATCATAGTATGATAGTGTGAAGCCGTGATTAGGAGATTGACGCCGTATGCCTAGATGGAAATCAAAATCTGTACGGAAGATTAGCCCGGAAATACGTCGCTTATGTGAGGCTTACTGGAACGAGTATCATGAGTTAGTGGAAATGTTTTGCACGGCGAGGTTGAAAGATTTTCCGGAATCAGTCGATGACTGCGTCTCAAATGTGTATCTTTGCTTGTTGAATCATATGCGCCTTCGCGACGGTAATCTTGAAAACCCCAAGAGATGGTTGCTTAAAACAGCCTTCAACTGTGTCAATTCCATACGCTTAGAAGAAGGCAGATATAACAAATATTGCGCTGAGGAGGTCTACGCAACTGCATTTTTGCAAAAAACACATTTACAGGAGGGTTTGCTTGTGGATAGTGTGGAAATAGAGCGAATGGTGCGAGATATCCTGGCGCAACTTTCTCAAGAGGAATGGCAGTTGTTTAACTAAAGCCTACTGAACAACCACCTTTTTCCCAAGCGAAGGCATCCAAAAGAGAAGAAAAGAAAGAGGTTGAAAAAGAGCGCGAAGAAAGCGCCCAATATAGGCGATATTCAACGCAAGAATGGACAGCGCAATGGCGGATTT
>JAVBPP010000065.1:0-46962 GCA_031549535.1 Oscillospiraceae bacterium | reverse complement strand
AAGCTGGACATTATCGCCGCGCACTTCGGCGGCTATTCGGAATGGGGCAACAACGCGAAAGAGTTGGCGCAATTGGGAATTTATGTGGATACATGCAGCAGCCTGTTTGCCATCCGCCCGCCTTTTGCCCGGATGCTGATTGATGTATTCGGCGCGGATCACGTCCTGTTCGGGACGGATTATCCAATGTGGGATTCCAGCGAGGAGCTGGAGCGCTTTTTAGAAATTCCGATGACACCCGAGGAGAAAGAGTGGATGCTGCATGGCAATTTTGAGCGCCTGATGCAGCGTTACCAAAAACAGGGGGGCCTATGAGTTACGCCATGAATCCCGCCGCCTGGGGCGCTATGTTCCCTGTCCCGGCACAAATAGCGGACACGTTTTTGCGCCTGGCCACCGGTGAGCAACTGAAAGTGCTGCTCTGGATTTTGCGGCACTCGCCGGAGAATCCGGATTTATTCACTCTCTGCAAGGATTTGAAGATGCAGGCGGGAGACGTGGAGGACTATCTGATGTTTTGGGTGCAGCAGGGTATCCTGAACAAGGCCGGAGAGCCGCAGATACATGCGCCCGCACCCGAGGCTCCTCCCCCCGCACCGGAATCAAAACCCAAGGCGAAAGAACTGCCGGAACTGCCGGAGACCAAGCCCTCCAGTGAACAGATTGCCGCACGTTGTGAGGAGTCACAGGAAATACGCTATCTGTTCCAGCACGCGCAGGAAAAACTTGGGCGCACCATTGGCTATGACGGGCAGTGCTCGCTTTTAATGATGCATGACCAATACGGCCTGCCGATTGAAGTGATTTTGATGCTGCTGGAATATGCCGCCTCCATTGGCAAAACCAGCATGCTGTATATCGGTGCCGTTGGACGGGACTGGGGCACGCGAGAAATCGACAGTATTGAAAAAGCAGATGAACAAATTACCGCCCTGCGCGGCTGCAACAGCCTTTGGAAGCGTTTTGCCGCAATTGCCGGCCTTGCCAATCCCCGCCCCACCGCCGCGCAGAGCGAGTATCTGCGCCAATGGCACAGCTGGGGCATGGCCGCCGAGGCCCTGTATCTCGCCTATGAAAAGATGGTAAACGCTGTCCAGCGGGTCAGTTTTTCTTATATGCATAAAATCCTAATAGAATGGCACGAAAACGGCATCCGCTCCGAGGAGGACGCCCAGGCATACTTAGAGAAAAAGAAGGAGGAGCGAAAGCCGAAACAAACGGGCAAGGCCGCCGCCTCCTACGATTTGGAAAAATTCAAGCAAAAGGCGATTCATATCCCCGCCGCCTATCGAAAAAAGGAGGAGTGACACCGGCATGAAATACAGCAGCACGATTTATAACAAGGCGGCAAGTGAGCTGCAACGCCGGCGGGATAGAGCCGCGCACGCTTTGGAGCAGCGGCGCGCCGAGGCCTTCGCTAAAATTCCGGAGCTGCGGGAGCTGGAAGAAACCATCAGCGCGGCAGGGGTGGAAATTCTCAAGGCTATCGGCATGAGTGACGATGCACAGCAGTTTATCCAAACGCTTGCCGAACACAATCTCGCCGCGCAGGAGCGCGAGAAGCTGCTGCTGCGGCAGCACGGCTATGCCGAAAACTATCTGGATATGCAATATAACTGCACCCTGTGCGAAGATAAAGGGCAAACCGGCGGCGTTTTGTGCGAGTGCCACAAACAATTGCTGCGTTCCCTTGCCTTTTCTCAGCTCAGCGAGTTCTCCCCTGCCGAGCAATCCACCTTTGCAAATTTCTCGCTGGATTACTATTCCACCCTCAAGTCGCCGGAACTGGGCAATTCCCCGCGCGGACACATGCAGCTGGTATTGGATTTTTGCCGCGATTATGCGCGGCAGTTTGGCAAGGGCGCGCCCAGTCTTTTGTTCCAGGGGGAAACAGGTCTGGGTAAAACGCACCTCTCGCTTGCGATTGCGGGAGAGGTAATTAAAAAGGGCTTCAGCGTGATTTACGGCTCCGCACAGAACCTGTTAAACAAGCTGGAAAAAGAGCGCTTCGGCAACAACCGCGACAGCTACGGCGAAACAGAGCAGAGCCTGCTGGACTGCGACTTGTTGATTTTGGATGACCTGGGCGTGGAATTCACGACCTCGTTCACCGTATCGAGCATCTATAATATCATTAATACGCGGCTGAATAAGGCCGCGCCCGTCATTATCAGCACCAACCTCACGCCGGAGGAGTTGGAGCAGAAATACTCCCGCCGCGTGACCTCGCGCATCATTTCCTGCTACGCAACCTTTTTATTTGTTGGGAATGATATCCGGCAATTGAAGAATGATTGATTGGAGACATACTATGGATATCCTCGCGAGCTTAACCGAACAATTTCACCTGCAACCCTGGCAGGTGGAGAATACCGTAAAACTGTTGGATGAGGGGAACACCATCCCCTTTATCGCCCGCTACCGCAAAGAGCAGCACGGCACTTTGGACGACCAAATCATCCGTGAGCTTTCGGAGCGACTGGAATATCTGCGTAATCTGGACAAGCGGCGCGAGGAAGTGCGCAGTTCGATTGACGGGCAGGAAAAGCTGACACCGGCACTTTCCGCCGCACTGGATAAGGCCGCCACGCTCGCGGAAATTGAGGATATCTACCGCCCCTATCGCCCGAAAAAGCGCACCCGCGCCTCCATTGCCAAGGAAAAGGGGCTGGAGCCGCTGGCGGACGCCATCTACGCGCAGCTCCCAAACAGCGAAGCTCCGCCTGCGCTCGCGGCGCAGTATATTGACGAGGAAAAGGGCGTTGCAAGCGCAGAGGAAGCGTTGCAGGGCGCCATGGATATTATTGCGGAAAACATTTCGGACAATGCGGATATTCGCCGCAGGCTGCGCAACCTGTTCCACGCCACCGGCACTGTAAGCGCCAAGGCCGTTGATCCGGAAAAAGAGAGCGTCTACACCCTGTATTACGACTTCAGCGAGCCGGTGGCAAAGATTCAGGGGCACCGTGTGCTTGCCATAAACCGGGGCGAAAAAGAGGAATTCCTGCGCGTTTCGGTGAGCATTGAGGCGGCCAAAGCAGCAAATGTAATTGCCTCCCTAACGCTTAACGCCAGCGGCTCCCCTTGCACGGAAACCGTGCGCGAAGCGGGCAAGGACGCTTACGACCGCTTGATTGCACCCTCTGTGGAGCGCGAAATGCGCGCCGCACTGACCGAAAGCGCCAGCGCCGCCGCTATCAAGGTGTTTTCCGTCAATCTGCGCGAGCTGCTGTTGCAACCGCCTGTTAAGGGCAAAGTTGCCCTGGGGCTTGACCCCGGCTACCGCACAGGCTGCAAGGTCGCAGTGGTGGATGCCACAGGCCGTGTGCTGGACACGGGCGTCATCTACGTCACGCACTCCGAGGCGCAAAAGCAGCAGGCCAAAGCCACGGTGCAAAGCTTGATTCAAAAACACGGCATAGAAGTAATCGCCATCGGCAACGGCACAGCGTCGAAGGAGACGGAAATTTTCACTGCCGATGCCATTCATGATTTGCCGGGCAAGCTTGCCTATATGGTCGTCAGCGAAGCGGGCGCTTCGGTCTATTCCGCGTCCAAGCTCGCGGCGGAGGAATTCCCGCAATATGACGTCTCCCTGCGCAGCGCGGTCTCCATCGCGCGGCGGCTGCAGGATCCGCTGGCAGAGTTGGTTAAAATTGACCCCAAAGCCATCGGCGTGGGGCAATATCAGCACGACATGCCCAAAAAGGAGCTGGGCGAAGCGCTGGATGGCACAGTGGAATACTGTGTGAACAATGTGGGTGTGGACTTAAACACCGCCTCCGCCCCGTTACTGACGCAGGTTGCAGGCATCAACGCAAGCATTGCGAAAAATATTGTTGCCTACCGGGAAGAAAATGGCGCGTTTTTTGAACGTTCTCAACTGAAAAAGGTTCCCAAGCTCGGCGCAAAGGCGTTTGAACAGTGCGCGGGTTTTGTACGCATTGCGGAAAGTAAGAATGTGCTGGATAACACCGGCGTTCACCCGGAGAGCTATGCCGCGGCCAAAAAGCTGCTCTCCCTATGCGGCTATTCTCTGAACGATGTCAAGGGTGGGAATATCGCAGGTTTAGCCGAAAAGCTAGCCGCTATCGGTGAGGAGTCCGCCGCACAGCAGCTTGAAATCGGCGTGCCGACACTGAAAGACATTGTCCGCGAGCTGCTCAAGCCCGGGCGTGACCCCCGTGATGAGCTGCCGCCGCCCATGCTGCGCACAGATATTATGGACATGAAAGATTTACTGCCCGGCATGGAGCTCCAGGGCACGGTACGCAACGTCATCGACTTCGGCGCATTTGTGGATATCGGCGTACACCAGGATGGCCTTGTTCACATTTCGCAAATTACCGACCGCTTTATTAAGCACCCAAGCGAGGCACTTAAGGTTGGTGAAATCGTCACCGTTTGGGTTATTTCTGTGGATGTGGCAAAAAAACGGATTTCCTTGACAATGAAAAAGCCCAAAGAACAAGATTAGAAAGGTTTGGAACCCTTGGCTGAACATAAATTTCACAACGACCTAACCACCGGCAGTGTGCCGAAGCAATTGATTCGCTTTTCTTTGCCCTTTTTGCTTTCCAATATCATTCAGGCGCTGTATTCGGTGGTTGACCTCATCGTTGTCGGCCATTTTTCCGGCACCAACTCCATTACGGGTGTTTCCATCGGCGGGCAAATCAATATTCTTGTCACAGGAATTGCCTTCGGCCTTTCTGTCGGCGGCACAATCATGGTTGCGCAGTATGCGGGGGCGAAACGCTTTGCGGACCAGCGGAAAACCATCGGCACTATGTCTTTCCTGTATCTCATCCTGGCCGCCGTTTTCACCGTTGGGATGCTGCTATTCGGGAAGTATGTGCTTATCGCGCTAAGAACCCCAGAGGAGGCCTTTCCCGAAGCACTCGCTTACATGAACATCTGCATGATGGGCACGGTATTTATGTTCGCCTATAATGTCATTTCCTCCGTTTTACGCGGGATGGGTGACTCCAAGCGGCCGCTCTGGTTTGTGAGCATCGCTTGCGTTGCCAATGTATTTTTAGATGTTCTGCTGGTACGCTATTTCCACATGGGTGCAGCGGGAGCTGCCTGGGCGACCATTGCGTCCCAGGCCTTGAGCGTTGTGCTCTCTCTATGGTATCTGTTTCGGCAAAATTTCTTTGCGGAATATCAGGCGCGAGATTTCGCCCTTGACCGAACAAAGGCAGCGCAGCTTATTCGCATCGGCTTCCCCAGTTCCATTCAGCAGCTGGTTTTAAATTTTTCTTTTTTAATGTTGACCTCACTGGTAAACTCCCTGCCAAACGCGCTTGTGGCGGCAGCTTGCCAGGGCATCGGCGGAAAACTCAACGCCTTTGCCATCATGCCCTTTCTCGCCATGAGCAACGCAATCGCCTCTATGACAGGGCAAAACATCGGCGCAGGCGAGCATAAAAGGGCGCTGCGCACCGTTTATGTCGGGATTTATATCAATGTCGCAATTGCTGTACTTATGTTTGGCATTGTGCAGTTGTTTCCCGCCCAGCTATTTCATATATTTACAGCGGACCCGCAGGTGATTGCAACCGGCATCCCCTACCTGCGTTATGTTTCGATTGATTATCTCGTTGTTTCCGCCTCTTTTTGCTTTGGCGGCTTGATTATCGGCTCGGGCTACACGAAAATGGCGCTGTTCAACACAGTCATCAGCTCCATTTTTCTGCGTGTCCCGCTCGCCTACGCCTTTGTTTATTGGTTGGATATGGGCTTGAACGGCGTTGGACTGGCGTTTGGCATCGCCTCCTTCGGCACCCTGCTGTTGGGGCTTTGGTTTGTAAAATCCGGGCGCTGGAAAACGCCCAAGATTGCGATTTAAACTGAAAGGATGATTTGGCATGGCAAAAAAGCAAGTCAGTGTTCGGCTGCGCATGGAGCGCAAGCTGTTTCGGGCGGTAGCGCCCGCTGCGCAAAAAATCTGTGAGCCGCCCAAACTGGACGGCATCAAACGCGCTCTGTTCATCCAGCCGCATCCGGACGATAACCAAATTGCGGCAGGCGGCACCATCGCCATGCTGATTGACAAGGGCGCGGAAGTCTATGAGTTGACTGTGCTGGATGACCGCTTCACAGATTTGACTTATTGCGGAGAGGGCTACACCGTGCGGCAGAAGGAAGTGCTCGCGGCGCAGAATTGCCTGGGCATGAAAAACGCCGGCTTTTTGGGTTTCGGCGACCGCACCAAGGCCTCCATGCGCGAAATTGCGGACGCCATCATGCCCATTATCCGCAAAATTCAACCGGATGCTGTATTCACCGCAGACCCGAACCTCGAAAATGAGTTTCACGAGGATCATATCAAGGTGGCACACGCCGTGCAGACCGCGCTGCTGGATGCACGTTTCCCCTTTTTGCCGGAATATGTGGATAACAAGCCCCGCACAGATATTTGGACGGTTCCTGTCATCGGCTTTTATTACACAGATAAACCCAACACCTTTGTGGATATTTCCGCCTATGAAGACCTAAAAATCAAAGCCATGCAATGCCACGCAACGCAAATGGAGCCGGGCTTAATACTCTCCATCAAGCTGCTCGCCCAGCAGTTTGCCATGGAAACAGATTACGAAAGCGCGGAGGGTCTGCGCCTGCTCTCCCCCAGGCATACACATTGCTTTAATTTACCTGTTGGACGTTTTGAACTATTGGAATAATAAATAGAGCTATAGTCAACCGCTATAAAAGAAAAAGGGAACCGACTGGCAAAGAAATTTACCAGCCGGTTTCCTTTTAATCTAAAGAATCAACTTATACCAATCACCTTTTAGAATACTTGCAAAATTCGGTAACGAGCGTTTCGTGTATGCGCTCTTGCCGAATTTTGCAGGAAGTATTCTTAATGGTGATTGGTATTATACAACTTCCAGCGATAAACCTCTTTATTTTCATCGTAAAAGCTTTTCTGTATGTGGTTTTACGATGAAAATAATATAGAGGTTTTTGTTTTTTGGAATTAGTATTAGTACATTCCGCCGCCCTGGGCAGCTGCCATGGCTGCTGCGTTGGCTGCGTCTGCCTGCGGGTCTGGCTTATCGGTGACAAGGCTTTCCGTGGTGAGCACCATGCCCGCAACGCTTGCTGCGTTCTGCAGAGCGGAGCGCACAACCTTGGTCGGGTCAAGGATACCGGCTGTTGCCATATCGGTATACTCATCCTTGGAAAAATCGAAGCCGTAACCGATTTTACCGTTGGTCATGATTTCGTTGACAATGACGGAGCCCTCAAGCCCTGCGTTCAGCGCGATTTGGCGGACAGGCTCTTCCAACGCCTTCAGTACGATGGAGATACCGGTCTTTTCATCTGCATCAGTTGCACCTGCAAGAACATCTTTCACTGCGGAAATGGTGTTCATCAGCGCTACACCGCCGCCTGCAACGGAGCCCTCTTCAAACGCTGCCTTTGCGGCGGCGAGAGCATCCTCAATGCGCAGCTTCTTTTCCTTCATCTCTGTCTCGGTTGCTGCACCGACTTTGATGACTGCAACACCGCCGGACAGCTTCGCAAGGCGCTCCTGGAGCTTCTCACGGTCGAAATCAGAGCTGGTGTCTTCAATCTGTGTGCGAATCTGGGCTACGCGGGCTGCGATAGCATCCTTCTCGCCTGCGCCATCTACAATAATGGTATTTTCTTTCTGCGCCTTAACCTGGCGGGCTCTGCCGAGCTGGGAAATCTGGGTATCCTTCAACTCCAGGCCAAGGTCGGATGTGATAACTTCGCCGCCGGTGAGAATGGCGATGTCCTGCAGCATTTCCTTGCGCCTGTCGCCAAAGCCGGGAGCCTTAACGCACACACAGGTGAACACGCCGCGCAATTTGTTCAGCAGGATGGTGGAGAGCGCTTCGCCTTCCACATCCTCTGCAATGATAACCAGCTTGCGGCCGCCCTGAATGACCTGCTCCAGCAGAGGCAGAATATCCTGCACACTGGAAATTTTCTTGTCTGTGATGAGCAGAAGCGCGTCATCAATGACAGCTTCCATCTTATCGGTATCCGTTACCATGTAGGGGGAGATATAGCCGCGGTCAAACTGCATGCCTTCCACAACCTCGGACTCTGTGTAGGCTACCTTTGACTCTTCTACGGTAATAACGCCGTCCGCCGTGACCTTTTCCATGGCTTCCGCAACAATTTTGCCGAGTTCCTCATCTGCGGAGGAGATGGTGGCAATTCTCGCAATATCCTCTGTGGTGGTGACGGGATTCGCGTTCTTCTGCAGCGCTGCAACAGAGGCGTCAACCGCCTTCTGAATGCCTCTTTTTACGACCATGGGATTCGCGCCGGCAACGACATTCTTCATGCCCTCGCGCACAAGCGCCTGCGCAAGCAGAGTGGCCGTTGTGGTGCCGTCACCCGCGACATCATTTGTCTTAGTGGCTACTTCCTTAATCAGCTGGGCGCCCATATTCTCAAACGCGTCTTCCAGCTCAATTTCCTTGGCGATGGTGACACCGTCATTGGTAATCAGCGGAGCGCCGTATTTTTTATCTAAAACAACGTTGCGCCCCTTGGGGCCAAGGGTAATTTTAACGGTATTAGACAGCTTGTCGATACCGCTCTGCAGAGCCTTGCGGGCCTCTTCTCCAAAGATAATTTGTTTTGCCATTTCGTTTTTCCTCCTCGTTCAAACGCAATGAAATTATTCTACAATTGCAAGAATATCGCTCTGTTTGACAATGGTGTAATCCTCTTTGTCAATCTTTACTTCCGTGCCGGAGTATTTGCTTGTGATAACACGGTCGCCAACCTTTACATACATCTCTACCTCTTTGCCATCGACTATGCCACCGGGACCCACAGCGATAACTTCCGCAATCTGGGGCTTTTCCTGCGCAGATGCGGCTAGGATGATGCCGCTACTGGTTGTTTCTTCTACTTCAATCAGTTTCACAACAACGCGGTCTGCAAGTGGTTTGATTTTCATATCCTTACCTCCTGAAAAAATACATTTTAGCACTCTGCACGACTGAGTGCTAAAATGTATTATAAGCCAGTATCCGGAAAAATCAAGGGCTTTTTCCAAAGTTTACAAAATCGTCACATATGGCGGTATCATAAATTTGGGTCAAGGGAGAATCGCCCATGCCCTGCAACATCAAAGCAGCCCAAACACCAGTTCAGAATAGGCCGCCGGATCCTCCAGCGCCTGCCCGGCCATGAGCAGCGCCTGCGTATACAGCACCTCAACATAGCTTTTGGCTTTTTCTGTATTTTCGGTGTAAAGCGTGCCCAGCAGTTTGACGATACGGTGCTGTGCGTTGAGCTCCAGCAGGCGTTCTGCCTTTGCGCCGCTCTCTGGATTGACCGTGTTAAGATACTTTTCCATTTCAAAGGAAAGTCCGCCCATTGCCGTCAAGCAGGCCGGAGAGGATTTCAGCTTTTGTGAGAGCTTAACCTCTTTGACCCGCTCGCCCAGAGTCTCCTTGACGAAGCCGATCATATCCTTTAGGCTTTCTTCCTGCTCCTGCGCAGCTTTTTTCTCGTCCTCACTCGCAAGGTCCAAGTCGTCGCTGTTGACGGACTTGAACTCCTTCTCCTTGTAAGAGCGCATCATCTGCGCCGCAAATTCATCTACTTCTTCTGTGAAATACAGGATTTCAAAGCCCTTGTCACGCAACAACTCAATTTGCGGCAGCTGGGCAATTTTTTTAACGCTCTCACCCGTTGCAAAATAAATGTGCTTTTGCTCCTCCGGCATGCGGGAAACGTATTCCTCCAGCGTTGTGGGGGCATCCGCCGCAGAGGAGTGGAACAACAGCAAATCCTGCAGCAGCTCCTTATGCGCGCCACATTCCGCCACAATGCCGTATTTCAGCTGAATGCCGAAGCTTTGAAAGAAGCTTTCATACTTTTCCCGCTCGTTGCGCAGCATTTTTTCCAGATTGCTTTTTATTTTCTTTTCAATGTTGGCTGCAATGGACTTTAGCTCACGGCTGTGCTGCAGCATCTCGCGGGAGATGTTGAGCGAAAGATCCGGCGAATCCACCACACCGCGCACAAAACGGAAATGCTCCGGTAGCAAATCTTCACAGCAGTCCATAATCAAAACACCGCTGGCATAGAGCTGCAGCCCGCGCTTGTAGTCACGCGTAAAATAGTCATAACCCGGTTTTGCGGGCATGAACAGCAGTGCCTTATAGCTCACGGCGCCCTCTGCATCCACATGCACCCATTCCAAGGGCTTTTCAAAATCAAAAAACTTTTCCCGGTAAAAGCCTGTGTAATCCTCTTCTTTCAGCTCGGATTTATTGCGCTGCCAAATGGGAACCATGCTGTTCAATGTGGCGAGCTCAGTTTTAACTTCCGGCTGCGCGTCTTCTTCCGCGCCCTCCTGCGGAGGTTGATAGACCTCTTTTTCCATGCGAATAGGATAGCGGATATAGTCGGAATATTTCTTTACCAGCCCCTCAACGGTATAGCTTTGCAGAAAGCTGCTGTAATTTTCATCCTCGGCATCCTCTTTTATATAGAGGATGATATCCGTTCCGCTGTTCTCACGCGTAGCTTCCGCTATAGTGTAGCCGTCCGCCCCATCGCTGCTCCAAAGGTAGGCAGTCTCTTCCCCGTAGCGCTTTGTGCAGACCTCTACCCTATCCGCCACCATGAAGGCTGAATAAAAGCCGACACCGAACTGACCGATGATATCAATTTCCTCCGCCTTGGGGTCGTCGCCCAGGCTATCCTTAAACTGCTGCGAGCCGCTCTTGGCAATGGTGCCGAGGTTCTGCTCCAAATCCTCGCGTGTCATACCAATGCCATTGTCACTAACGGTTAGAATACGTTTTTCCGCGTCTGCCGTGATGGTAATACCAAAATCCGAGCGAGCCATGCCCACGCTGCTGTCCGTCAAGGACAGGTAGCAGAGCTTATCCAGCGCGTCGCTTGCGTTGGAGATAATTTCACGCAGAAAAATCTCCTTGTGGGTGTAAATGGAATGAATCATCAAATCCAGCAGGCGTTTAGATTCCGCCTTAAATTGCTTTTTTGCCATATCTTCGCTTCTCTCCTTTAATCTGCTTTATTTCCACCGCATATGGCATCGCGGTATTTATCCAATAATTTTTCCGCCAACTCCAAGCTGTTCTCCTCGGATGGCTCCTCCGGCTTATAAGAGGCGAGCCAATTCTTTTCAAATTTTGCAAACGCCTTATAAATTACATTCCCTTGGTATAAATCGCGGCCTTCCGGACGCTTTTCGGTATTCGTGGAAAGCGGCTTGCGTTTTTTGAAATTCCCCGCAAGGAATTCAAAAAAACTGTACCAGCGTTTTGCATAATAGCTGGAAATCAGCCCTCCCCATTCCTTCCACGCGTAATCATATAAATGGGAGTTATCAATCGGCCCCCAGAGTGTGATTTGCGTCAGAAGGTTGATTTCATAGTTCTGTTTATCAATATCACACAGCGCCTTGGTCGACGGCATTTTGAGATGATGGCTCAGCGTCAGTTCCGGCCTGGTGGAAAGCAGGGCATCCACCTCATCGAACAGGCGCAAAAATGCGTTTGAGCTGCGTTCAAACAGGCGGGCGTCCCGCTCCTGAAAACCGCGCATCGCATCATGATACAGCGTTTGCGCGTGGTTGCTCAGCACCTGACGGGTTATGTCGCATACATCAAAGCGGTAGCCGTCCGTATTCGCTCGTTTTGCCTGCAAAAGCTTTTCCGCCGCCTCAAACAACCTGCTGTTTTCATAGCAGAGCGTATTGCGGTCATTCATGCCGGTATGCAGCCAGTCCGTGGACGGGCGCGCGCACAGGATGGAACCGGTTTCGCGCTTTCCTGCCCCCTCTGTGTTATAGCAGCTGTCCCGCAGCGCCTTTACCGCCTGCACCAGGCAGGCTTCTTCGCTGCCGTAACGGCGGCGTGCATAATCTTGCAGCCAGGGCTCCAGCTCCATTTCTTCCGATTCAGTGAGCATGGTAAACGCCAAGTCATAGTACAGCGGATTTTGGAATATTCCCTCCGGAAACAGGCCGGATCCCACCGCGTTTGCATACTGCTCTTTCGCCTGCATATACGGGTTTTCCGCGAGGGCATCCACGGAGCCGTGCAGGGCGTTTCTGTCGCCAAAATTGTGGATGTTGCCCACGATAAAGTCGTAACCCCAAAAGCCGTCCGTCTCCCGGTATTTTGTTCCGCCAATATCCAGAATCAGCAGTTTTTCTTTTGCGACCGCCTTCACAATCGGCTCACGCAGGGACCATGCCTGCATCACCCATTGATGTTGCTTGTCAAAGCTCTCGTATAAATCCGAAATGCCGCTGCCTACCTTACGCAAATAATCGTTCTGCGCCTTCCCCTTCACAGGCGGCGTGCTCTCGTGGAAGGGGTCGCAAGCATAATAATGATGCGCTCCAAAGAGCTGACGCTGTTTATCGAGAAAAATGGTGCCGATTTTCTTAAACACCGGGTCTGTCGGGTCAAGCTGATACGTCATAGGGAAATTGCACCAGGAGGGCACATGGCGAATGCGCGCCTTGGGGAACAGGCGAATAAGATTCTTCGGCACCTGGCCGGAAAAGCCCTGCTGAATCGGGGTCATGCCCAATTCCAGCTGCCTGTCAATGATTTTTTTACCCAGCTCCGCACGTGCTTCAATGTAGGCAACATCTGTGAGCGAAAAATAACTGTCCAGATTCGTCATCAGCTGCCAGGCCCAGAACGAAGGGCCTGAGAGGTAGCTCAACGCGCCCTGCTCACTGTAACCGATTTCCCGCAGGGTATAATACCACACCGCCTCACTGCCCACGACAGAAAGCGGGAGATTGATACCGTTCATGGCCATAAAATCAATTTCGCGTTCCCATTCTTCCCAACCCCACCAGGCCATGGAATAGCCGAAGGTGCAGTAGTTTAAGTAAGCGCGCTTTTCCTGCGCAATCACTTGCCGAATCGGCAGCGTTGGCAGGGGCGCCTCTAGAATTTCCGGCAAAACCGTGTTGCCGCAATGAGAGAGGTTTACGCCGCAAAACGTTTTTAAATAGCGGTAATACGCCATCGCCTGGCTGAGCACACAGTCGCCGCGCAGCACAATGTGGTCCCCCGCCGTATCCACCTCATAGACATTGTGTCCATTCGCAGCTTCAATTTGTTCCAGAATAAACTTGTCCGCAATCGCGGGGGTATTCCGCTTAATCAGTTCTTTCACCAAAATCCTCCTTTTGCATCAGCTCATACCGCAGTAGTATAGCATAAAATTCTCAAAAAAGGCAAATTTTTATTGCGGTGTTTTCGAAAACTCAAATCTATGCTATACTGACAAACAATTGATTCAATGGAGCGTGCGCTATGCGTCAAACCAAACAACTTGTCATTTGTGCGTTGTGCACCGCTTTCCTTGCCGTGAGCGCATTCATCCGCATTCCCCTGCCCGTAATTCCGGTCACGCTCCAACTACAGGCAGTTTGCCTGGTCGCCTGCCTGTTCGGTGCAAAAACTGGGGTTACAAGCGCAACGCTTTACTTGGCGCTCGGCCTTTTGGGGCTGCCGATTTTTGCACAGGGTGGAGGAATCGCTTATGTACTGCGCCCCTCTTTTGGGTATCTGCTGGGTTTTCTGCCCGCGGCTTTTGTCACAGGGATTTGCGTGAAAAAGACGGCAACGCCCTCCTTTGGCAATCTCTACGCCGCATCCCTGGCGGGTGTTTTCACTGCCTACTTATTTGGTTTTCCCTATCTGTATTTCATCACGCGTTTTTACCTGCACAGCGACAGCGGACTTTGGGCGCTGCTGTATCAAGGCGTCTTACTCACACTGCCTGCAGATATTTTATTGGCTGCAGGCAGTGCATTGGCTGCTGTGAGATTTATACCAATTAAGAAAGCTTAGATAAAAATCTTCGAAAAAGCTATACAGAAGAGCGTTTTCTTGATTCTTATAACGCTTTCTAAAGATGGATTGTATTAGAAAAGAAGAAACGGAGCGATACCATGAGTGAAACTTGTTTGGAAGTGTATCTGACCCGGCACGGAGAAAGTCTGGGAAATATCCCACGTCCGGAGGGCTCACGCGAGGCCGCGCTGTTTGCGCAAAACCCGGAAAATCCGCCGCTTTCAGATTTGGGCGAGCGGCAAATCGTTCTGCTTGGCGAGCGCCTTTCCGGCATACATTTTGACGCCATGTTCACCAGCCCTCTGCACCGTGCGCTGGATACCGCGCTGGCAGTGGCGCAGCGGCAGAGTGCTCCGGCGGCACCCCTGGAGCTGCTGACGGATTTGGTGGAAGCCGGAACACGTGCAGGTTATGCGGGGGACGCGCCCGAGCTGCTCGTGGCGCGGCATACCAATTGCATCTACCCCAAGGACGGACCGCAGCAGTGGCTGGAATATACCGGCGCACAGGAGCCAAACGAGGACCGCCTTGCACGAGCCCGGCGGCTTGCGCAGTATTTCCGCACGCGCTTTCAAAGCGGAGAAAAGATATTTGTCTGTGCCCATGGCACCTTCAACACCTACTTGATTCGAGCTTTGCTTGGCATGGACAACAGTGTGGACTTCAACTTTTGCCAGGAAAACACAAACCTCAGCAAGGTGAAGTATTATTACAATGGTTTGGTGCGTCTTTCCTTTATGAATGATGTTTCCCATTTATATGCAGAAATTCCGGACTTGTCTTTTACGCTTTAAACATTACTCCTGCATCAAATGGTGGCACGGGTTTTGCTGGATAAAATCCCATACCGCAGAGCATTTCATCCCGCAAAACCTACGACCATTACATGTAGGAGTAATACAAAAAAATAGAACAGTAAAAGAGGTTATTATGAGAAAAAAAATCATCTACTTATTCCTTACCGTTTTCCTGTTGCTCGGCACATTTCAGGCAGGTTTTGCCGCTTTTGCCGAGGGGGAAAGCACCATCATTACCCTTTACCACAGCAATGATTCTCACGGGCGGGTTGTTGCCGATGAAGAAATTATTGGCATCGATACGATTGCCTCCATTGTAAAATCCACGGAAAACGCCCTTTTGGTTGACGCCGGTGACAGCTTTCACGGCCTGCCCATCGCTACAATCAGCCAAGGGAAAGACATGGTAGGCCTAATGAATGCGGCGGGGTACAGCATCATGGCTCCGGGCAACCACGATTTTAATTATGGTTACAAGCGCCTGTTGGAGCTGCGCGATGCGGCAGATTTTGATTTGCTTTCCGCCAACGCTATGAAAGGCGGCGGCACACTCCTGGACAGCCATGTCATCAAGCAGGTGCAGGGTATAAAAATTGGCTTCTTTGGTTTGACTACGCCGGAAACAGCCTATATGACCAACCCCAAAAACATAGAAGACCTAAGCTTCCGCGACCCGATTCAATCCGCAAAAGAGCAGGTAAGCGCGCTTAAGGCAGCGGACGTTGACTTAATTGTGGCAATTGCGCATGTCGGCACAGACCCCTTGAGCGCTGTTACCACCGAAAAGATCGCTGCAGAAGTGGCTGGCATTGACGTCATTATTGATGGGCACAGCCACAGCGCCTATGAAAATGGGTTGCCTTCCGGCAACAATACCCTTATCGCCAGCACGGGGGAATACGAGCATAACCTTGGAAAAGTGACGTTTGTCGTAAGTGAATCCGGACGCCTTGTCAGCAAAAGTGCCGCCTTAATCAGCAAAGAGCAGTGCGCTGCATACGAGCCGGATCCAACTGTGAAAGCCAAACTGGACGCCATTGTTGCAGCGCAGGAGACCCTGCTTGCCGCAAAAATCGGAAGCACCGAAGCCATATTGGATGGGGAAAAGGCAAGTAACCGCACGGGTGAGACCAACCTTGGGAACCTAATCACAGACGCAATGGCAGCAGACAGCGGCGCCGCCATCGCCATCACCAACGGCGGCGGTATTCGCGCAACCGTGCAAAAAGGAACTATCACTCGCGGGGATATGATTACCGTTTTACCCTTTGGGAACTTTATTGTGACCAAAAAGCTGAGCGGAGAACAGGTTAGGCAAATTTTAGAGCATGGGGTTAAGGATTACCCGGAAGCCTCCGGCGGCTTTCCCCATGTTTCCGGCATTCACTTTGTGTTTGACCCAGCGCAAAAACCAGGCTCCCGCATCGTGAGCATCACACGGAATGGTGCACCGCTGGACATGAAAGCCTCTTATCTGGTGGCCACAAACGACTATCTGGCCGCCGGAGGAGACGGCTTCAGCACCTATACACAGGCGAAAACAGAAAACGAATTTTCCACCATGGAGGAAGCCGTAACTCGCTTTATCAAAGCCAAGGGCTCTATTCGTTACGCCGCACAGGGACGCATCACCACCGGAACAGCGGACGGGCTCGCCGCCAAAACAGTTGCGCAGCTAATTGTGCAGCTGCCTGCAACTGTCGCCCTGCGTGACAGCAAGGCGATACAAAACGCCCGCCGGGCTTATGATGCGTTAACTGCCAAACAAAAGAAGCTTGTAACAAATGTCGCCCGCCTCACGCAAGCTGAGCAGCAGCTTGCCAAGCTGCAGAATGATTATCCCGAAACCGGTGAGAGCGAAGCCGGCGCTGCGGCTTGGGCGACCCTTTTTTGCTGCGCGCTGGTTGCAACGCTTTTGCTTGTAAAAGGCGGGCGAAAGACATCGCTTTCCGAGGAGCAAGCCGCCTAACCAAATTGAATGGCTTTATTCTTAAGCTTTATTCTTAAGCGCAAAAATCGGTTGACAACGACCGGGGTAAGTTGGTATAATAAAAAGAAGTTTTAGGAAACGAGTTGATTGGGTTGCTCAGGAGCATGACCGGTTACGGCCGGGCGCAATTCCAGCTTGCGGATAAGAATATTTTGCTGGAAATCAAGAGCGTGAACCACCGCTATTTTGAGTTTTCCTCCCGTGTGCCGCGTGCGTTCGGCTTTTTGGAAGAAAAGCTGAAAAGCTTTTTTCAGGGCAGCATTTCCCGCGGCAAAGTGGAATGCTTTTTGCAGATTGAATTCCTTGCGGATGACGATGTGCAAATTCAAATCAACCATGCGCTGGCGGGTGGTTATGTGGACGCCATGCGTGAGTTGTCCGAGCGTTACAACCTTATGAATGACTTAAGCGCTGTTGCACTCGGGCAGTTTCCCGATTTGTTTCATGTAGAAAAAAAGCAAGTCGACCCGGATGCGCTTTGGGCGGATGTTCTGCCTGCCGCACAGCAGGCGTTGACACAGTTCCTTTCTATGCGTGAAAGCGAGGGGGAGCGCTTGCGCCTTGATGTGGAAAGCCGCCTGGACACCATTCTTAACGATGTGGCCTTTGTGGAGGCTCGTTCGCCGGAAACGGTACAGGAATACAACGAAAAGCTGCTTGGCCGTATGCGGGATTTATTGGAAAGTGCCACCGTGGATGAACAGCGCCTATTGACGGAGGCCGCCATCTTTGCTGATAAAATTGCCGTTGCGGAGGAAACCGTTCGCCTGCGCAGCCACATGGATCAGTTGCGCGGATTTTTAGGCGGGAGCGAAGAGGCAATCGGGCGGAAAATGGATTTTCTGGTGCAGGAGATGAACCGCGAGGCCAACACCATCGGCTCCAAGGCACAGGATGTTGCCATTGCACGGCGGGTGGTAAACGTGAAATCAGAGATTGAAAAAATCCGTGAGCAGATACAAAACATTGAATAAACATATAATCGGAGTCAATACATGAAACTCATCAACATTGGATTTGGCAACATGGTGAATGCAGGCCGCGTGGTGGCAGTCGTCAGCCCGGAATCCGCGCCCATCAAGCGGATGATTCAGGATTGCAAGGAAAAGGGAAGGCTGATAGACGCAACGCACGGGCGCAGAACCCGCGCGGTAATCATCACGGACAGCGAGCATGTGGTTCTATCTTATTTGCAGAGTGAAACCGTGGCAAACCGCCTGCTCAGCGAAAACGATACCTACCAGGCGGACGAGGAGGAAGAACAGGTTTGATGAATAGCCACACAAATAACGGCTTGCTGGTTGTGCTCTCCGGCCCCTCCGGCTCCGGGAAGGATACGGTTCTGTGCGAGCTGCTGCGCCGAAATCCGGAAATCTGCCTTTCCACCTCTCTGACAACGCGCGCAAAGCGAGAATGGGAGATTGACGGAAAGCATTACTACTTTGTCACGCATGAATATTTTCAGCGCAAGCTTGCGGAGGGTATGATACTGGAGCACGCGCAATACGGCGAGAACTTTTACGGCACTCCCAAACAACCGGTGGACGATATGCTTGCGCAGGGAAAAACGGTGATATTGGAAATCGAGGTGCAGGGGGCGGAAAAAATCCGCACACTGTATCCGGATGTCTGCAGTGTCTTTTTGGCTCCGCCCTCCATGCCCATCCTGGAGCAGCGCCTGCGTATGCGGGAATCCGAGGATGAGGAGGATATCCGGCGGCGGCTGACCATAGCGGCGCAGGAAATGCTTCGCGCGGGAGAATACGATTACATCACAATCAACCACAATGTCGCGGATGCGGCGCAGGACTTGGATGCCATTATTCGTGCGGAGCGTTTGCGCTCCTGCCGAAGCAAATATTTGTTAAGCGAGGTAACACAATATGCTGAATCCTGATTTGAGAGGCGTTTTACAAAACCATTTGAGCCGCTATTCCCTGGTGATAGCCACCGCAAAGCGCGCGCGCATTATTGCGGAAAACGCGGAGCAAAGCCGCGAAATCATGACAGAAAAGCCCGTTTCTATTGCCATTGAAGAAATTATCCGTGGCGACTATGTCATTGTTGAGCCGGAGGAAATCCGTAACATATAATAGTATTGAGGTGATTCCATTGGCGGAACGCTACGCGCTCGTAGCAGTGGAAAGCACCGTCTACAGCTTTGATAAGGCCTTCAGTTACCGTGTACCCGATGCCCTGCTCGAACAAACGCAGCCGGGCTGCCGGGTGTTGGTTTCGTTTGGCCGCGGCAACAAAAAGTGTATCGGCATGGTGCTCGCTTTGACAGAGCAGGCGGAGCATGAAAGCTGTAAGCCCATCGCAGCGGTGCTTGACCAAGCACCGCTGTTGCAGTCTGAGCTGCTGCAGCTTGCCGCCTTTCTCAGCGAACAGACCTTTTGCACGCTTTACGAGGCGGTGCGCGCTATGCTTCCGCCCGGAATCAATCAAAAGCTGGTGCGCTCCTTTGCGGCAATTGCGCCAGGGGATGTGAGGGACACCCAGCCTTTGACCGCGCAGGAGCAGGAGCTGTATGATTATCTGCTGAAACGGGGCGGCTATGTAAAAAAAGAAAGCCTCTACAAAGCCCTCGGCTACGCACAAGATGCGCCGTTTTTGGACACGCTATTGACAAAGGGACGGCTTTACAGCAATTCCGACGCAGTCAATGGTGTGCAGGAGGCCTCCACACGCATGGTGCGCTTAAATGAGGATGCACCTGCCGTTACACTGACAAAAAAGCAGCAGGAGGTTATAGACCTGCTCCATGATATCGGCAGCGCGAGCGTGAAGGAGATTTGCTACTTCACAGGCTTAACTCCCGCCGTGACATTGGCGCTGGAAAAGAAGGGTGTTGTCACCGTTTACCAGCAGCTGCGCGTACGCAGGCCGAAGGCGGAGTTTGATGCACAGGCGGAACAATGCGAAATTTTACTAACGCCGGAGCAACAAGCTTGCTACGAAAACCTGTTCAAGCAATATGAGACAGGCGGCGGCAGTTCCCTGCTGTTCGGCGTTACCGGCGCGGGGAAAACACAGGTCTATTTGCGTTTGATTGATGAAATCTGTGCCCGGGGCAAAACCGCCATTGTGATGGTGCCGGAAATTGCGCTCACGCCGCAGATGCTTTCGCTCTTTTACCGTCGTTACGGCACGCTTGTCGCCGTAGTGCACAGCGCCCTCTCCGCAGGGGAACGCGCGGATGAGTGGAGACGCATGCGCGGGGGGGATGCGCGCATTGTACTCGGTACACGCTCCGCTATCTTTGCTCCCGTTGAGAACCTCGGCTTGATTATTATGGATGAGGAACAGGAGCACACCTATAAATCCGAGCAGACGCCGCGCTACACAGTCAAGGATGTGGCTCGCTTTCGCGGCGCATACCATAAGGCACTGACAGTTTACGCCTCCGCCACACCAAGTGTGGAGAGTTTTGCGGCCGCAAAGGCCGGAAAATACAGCTTAAATACCCTAAAAAGCCGTTACGGCAGCGCCGTGTTGCCGGAGGTTGTGACAGTGGATATGAAACAGGAGCAGCAGCTTCCGGGGCAATCCCCTGCCCTAAGCTCTGTTTTGCTACAGGCTCTGGAGCACACACTTGCAGAAGGGCACCAGGCGATTTTACTCATCAATCGGCGGGGTTTCAACACCTTTTGCGCCTGCCGCGCCTGCGACCATGTCATTTCCTGCCCCTACTGCAGCGTTTCCATGACCTATCACACGGCCAACAATCGCCTAATGTGCCACTATTGCGGCTTCTCGCGCGAGTTTTCTAATCTATGTGACAGCTGCGGCAAACCTCAGGTGCGCTATGCGGGCTTTGGGACGCAACGCATTGAAACAGAGCTGGAACAGCTTTTGCCGGATGCGCGAATTCTGCGCATGGATATGGATACCACAAGCGGGCGCTATGCCCATGAAAGCAAGCTGGAGCAGTTCCGCAAGCAGGAGTTTGATATTCTGTTGGGCACCCAGATGGTTGCCAAGGGGCTGGATTTTGAAAATGTGACCTTGGTTGGGGTTATCTCCGTTGACCAGCAGCTTTACAACGGCGATTTCCGCAGCCTGGAACAGACCTTCTCGCTGTTGACACAGGTGGTTGGGCGCTCCGGACGCGGAAAGTACCCGGGCAAGGCGCTGATTCAGACTCTAACGCCGGAAAACCCCATTATTCAGCTGGCGGCAAAACAGGATTACGAGGCTTTTTTTAACACCGAAATCCGTATTCGCAAACAGATGATCTATCCGCCCTACTGCGATTTGTGCGTGATTGGCTTTGCCTGCGAGCAGGAGGACAGGGCAAGGGCAGCCGCGCACTATGCACTGGACAGGCTCAGCGCCCTCAACGCCGCGGATTATCCGGAGCAAAAGCTGATTATTCTGGGGCCAATGCCCGCGCGGATTGCAAAGGTCAGTAACAAATACCGCTTTCGGCTTATCATAAAATGTAAGAATACCGCGGGACTGCGCAGGATGATTGCCGCACTTTTAAAAGAGCTGGGCAGCCAGAGCAGTCTGAACGGCATTACCATATATGCGGATATGAATCCCAAGGAAGCGATTTAATACTAATTCCACAAAATAGACATTTTATTAGCACAGGGAGAGTGTATCATGGCAAAGAGAACCATTATTACGGACGACGACCCCATCCTCCTAAAAGCCAGCCGCCCGGTGGAGCTGTTTGACGAGCGCCTTGCGGGCATTCTGGATGATATGATTGAAACGCTTAAGCAGGCCGGCGGTGTGGGGCTGGCGGCTGTGCAGGTGGGTATTTTACGCCGCATTGTTGTTGTCGACACGGGCAACGAAATTTTGGAGCTGATTAACCCCGAAATTATTGAGGAAGAGGGCGAGCAGGAGGCGCAGGAGGGCTGCCTTTCTCTCCCCGGAAAAACGGGCGTTACGCGCCGCCCGGCCATTGTAAAAATCAAAGCGCAGGACCGCAACGGCAAATGGCAGGTCTATAAGCGCGACGGCCTTTTGGCTCGCTGCTTTTGCCATGAGACGGATCACTTGAACGGAATCCTGTTTACAAAACGCGTGATTCGGAATGTAGAATAAAAGCAAATATATGGGAGGAATGCCGCATGAGAATTGTGTTTATGGGCACGCCGGATTTTGCAGTCCCCTGTTTGGAACAGTTGCTAAGCGACGGGCACACCGTCAGCGCGGTGTTTACTCAGCCGGACAAGCCGCACGGCAGGCATCACAGCGTGCTGATTCCGCCGCCCGTTAAAGAACTGGCGCTGCGCTGGGACTTGCCTGTTCACCAACCCACCACGTTGCGGGACGGGGCTGCGTATGAACGTATCCGCGCCTGCCAACCGGATGTAATCGTTGTCATCGCCTACGGCAAAATTCTGCCGAAAGATATTTTGGATATCCCCTTGCTGGGCTGTATTAACATCCATGCATCCTTGCTGCCCAGGCTACGCGGTGCGGCACCGATTCAATGGGCAGTTTTAAACGGAGAAACAGTGACGGGTGTCACCTCCATGCTCATGGACGAAGGGGTGGACACCGGCGATATGCTGCTGACAGAGCAGCTGGATATCGGCGAAAACGAAACGGCCGGCGAGCTATTCGACCGCCTTTCCGTCTTGGGAGCCTCGGTGTTGCACGACACCCTCGCCGCCCTGGAGGAAGGCACGCTCGAAGCGCATAAACAGGATGACACCCGCGCCAGTTATGCACCTGTTTTACAAAAATCCTTTTCTCCGATTGATTGGACAAAATCCGCGCAACATATACATAACCACATTCGCGGCCTTTCACCCTGGCCTGTGGCAAGCGCGGTTTTAGACGGAAAAATTTTAAAAATATACGAGTCCCGGCTGATTCCGGAGATGAGCGGCGCACCCGGCGAATTGTTAGAGGCCCGTGGCAGACTGCTTGTCGCCTGCGGCCAAGGCGTCCTTGAACTGCTGACCGTGCAGCCGGAAGGCAAAAAGCAGATGAGCGCCGCGCAATATGTAGCCGGAAACCCGCCAAAGCCGGGTACACAAATGCAATAGGAGGTCATACCATGCCATTCTACAGTTATTTTTATGATTACACATACTTTTTACTCGTTGTTCCTGTTTTAATTTTGTCACTCATTGCCCAATTTCGGGTAAAATCCACCTTCAACAAATATGCGCGCATGCTTGCCCGCCGGAATATAACAGCGGAGCAAGCGGCCATGCGTGTGCTGCAGCAAAATAATGTGACCTCTGTGCGCTTCGAGACAGTTCCGGGTAATCTGACAGACCATTACGACCCGCGCAGCAATATCATCCGCCTGTCGCAGTCCGTGGCAAACAGCTCTTCTGTGGCGGCCATAGGCGTGGCCTGCCATGAGGCGGGGCACGCGGTGCAGCATGCGGAGCACTATGCGCCGATTAAAATCCGCAACAGTCTTATCCCGGTGTGCAACTTCAGTTCCGCGCTGGCCATTCCTCTGGCGCTCATGGGTTTTTGGATGGGTTTTGAGCCGCTGATTTGGATTGGCGTGTTTGCCTACGCCGCCGTGGCGCTGTTTCAGCTGGTGACCCTGCCCGTGGAATTTGACGCCAGCCGACGTGCCCTGCGCGCTATAGATGAAGCCGGCGTATTGGATGAGCAGGAGCAGGCTGCCGCAAAACGTGTGTTAACCGCTGCTGCCATGACCTATGTCGCGGCACTGGCTATGTCGCTGGCCAATCTGCTGCGCCTGTTACTGCGCGTGAACAGAAGGAACTGATTCTGAAAGGAACGTTCGATCTATGAAAAAAGACGCACGACAGACAGCATTTTCTATTCTGTTGAAAATCCAGCTGCATCATGCCTACTCCAACCTGGAGCTGGATGCACAGCTTTCTGAAACCGAGATGGACGCGCGTGACAGGGGCCTTGTCAGCGCCCTTGTCTACGGCTGTTTGGAAAAGCTGATTACGCTGGACTATATGCTTTCGCGTTACCTCACGCAGCCGCTTTCCAAGCTTAGCCCCCCGGTATTGACGGCCCTGCGTATCGGTGCCTATCAGCTGCTTTTTTTAGATAAAATTCCGCCCAGCGCTGCTGTCAACAGCAGCGTTTTGCTTGTGAAGCAGAACCGCTGCGCGTACGCTGGCGGGCTTGTAAATGCTGTGCTGCGCAAGGTCGCGGCAGGCGGACTAAAACTGCCGGAGGGTACGGATACCTCTGCGTTGCATATTCGTTACAGTATGCCGGAGTGGCTGATTGAACTATGGACAAGCAGCTACGGTATGCGGCACTGCCTTGCCCTGTTGGACGCCATGCAAACCCCCGCGGCACTTACTGTGCGGACGAATACCGCAAAAATAGACCGGAACGGCTTATTGGCGCGGTTTACACAGGACGGCATCGCCGCCGAACCAGACCCGCTGACCCCGCAGGGTATTCACTTGGAGCGCTGCGGTGCAGTGGAACGGCTGGACAGTTTTCGCGAGGGATTGTTTCATGTGCAGGACAGCGCCTCACAGCTTTGCTGCGCGTTGTTGGATGCAAAAGACGGGGATACGATTTATGACGTTTGCGCAGCCCCAGGCGGTAAAAGTTTTACCCTGGCGCAGGACTGCAAACCAGGCGGCAAGGTGCAGGCCTACGACCTCTACCCCGCCCGGCTAAACTTGATTCTGCAGGGAGCCGAACGCTTGGGGCTGACAAATCTGTCAACGCAGGCCGCAGACGCACGGGAGGTGGATTCTGCGCGCAAACCGGCGGATAAAGTACTGTGCGATGTGCCCTGCTCCGGTCTTGGAATCCTGCACCGTAAGCCCGAGATTCGTTACAAAAGCGCACAGGATATTGACAAATTGCCTGATTTGCAGTATCTTATACTCTGCAGCGCCGCAAGCTATGTAAAACCGGACGGGCTGCTTCTCTACTCCACCTGCAGCTTGAACCCCGCTGAAAACGAGGCGGTATGCGAACGGTTTCTGCGAGAGAACAAGGATTTCCGCGCCGTGGAACCCTATCCGGATTTCGCGCGTCACGCGCCCGGGGCGCTTGGTCTGACGCTGATGCCGCATCTGCACGGCTGTGACGGTTTTTATCTTTGCTTGATGCGCAGAACGAATGATTTGTGATTACCGCAGGGGGGATTTCATGCAGCCGGACAGCAAATCCATGACCCTGCCCGAGCTTTCCGCCCGCTTTGCTGAATTTGGCTTTCCCGCGTTTCGCGCCAAGCAGGTTTTTTCCTGGCTGCAGCAAAAGGGCGTGGACAGTTATGACGAAATGGGCAACATCCCAAAAGAGATGCGGCGTTTTTTAGCGGAAAGGCTCCCATTCCCCCGCTGTTCCATTGTAAAAAAGCAACTGTCTGCTCTGGATTCCACCGCGAAATACTTATTTGCCCTCCCCGACGGCGCGTTGATTGAATCCGTGCTGATGCAATATAAATATGGCCATACCCTCTGCGTTTCTTCTCAGGTCGGCTGCAAAATGGGCTGCAGCTTTTGCGCAAGCGCCAAAGGCGGCTTTGTGCGCAACCTCTCCCCCGCCGAAATGCTCGGTCAAATCCACGCCGTGCAACGGGAATGCGGCAAGCGCATCTCCCACATCGTAATGATGGGCATGGGTGAACCGCTGGATAATTATGACAATGTGCTGCGCTTTTTAGAGCTAGTCAGTTGCCCGGAGGGCTTGCACCTTGGCATGCGTAACATTTCCCTTTCCACCTGCGGATTGGTGGAGCGCATGTATGACCTTGCGCAGGAAAAACTGCAGTTGACGCTTTCTGTTTCTCTGCACGCGCCGAACGATGCGATACGCTCCCAATCCATGCCCGTAAACCGACGTTATCCGATAGCACAGCTACTGGAGGCCTGCCGGTATTATACACAAAAAAGCTCCCGGCGCATTTCCTTTGAATACGCCATGCTGCGCGATATCAATGACCGCCCCGAGCACGCGCAGGAGCTTGCCAAACGGTTGCAGGGCATGCTCTGCCATGTAAACTTGATTCCTGTCAACCCCATTTCCATTGACCCTGCCATTCAGCCCAGCACCCGTGAGGAAACCGAGCGCTTTCAGGCTATCTTACAGCAAAACGGAATCACCGCAACCATCCGCCGGACTTTGGGGCCGGATATCGACGCCGCCTGTGGGCAGCTGAGGTTACGGAACCTGCAAAATCCGCAGATACATTGACTGGAGGGACCCCTACTTGAAGATTGTTGCAAAGACCGACATCGGTATGGTCAGAGCGCAGAATCAAGACTCCTATTCCGTGGGCGAAATGCCCAGCGGTGTAGCTTGGGCTGTTGTTTGCGACGGCATGGGCGGCGCCGCCGGCGGTGATGTAGCCAGCTCCGTTGCCGTAAAGCTGATTTCAGAGAGAATCACCTCCCACTATCAGCCGGGAATGAGCGGCATCTCCGCAAAGAATTTGCTGCTGGCCGCCATTGAGGACGCCAACGCCAGCATCTATGAAATGGCAAAATCCAACGAAACACTCAGCGGCATGGGCACCACGATAGTAGCCGCGATTGTGGACGGGCAAAACGTCTACATCGCACACGCGGGCGACAGCCGCGCTTACCGTGTGACGGAGGAAAGCCTGATTCAAATCACAACAGACCACTCCATCGTGCAGGAAATGGTGGAAAACGGAGAGCTGACACCGGATCAAGCAAAGGATCACCCGCGCAAAAATATCATCACCCGCGCATTGGGCGCTGAACGTTATATTTGTGTGGATTTTCAAGAAACTGTGCTATTACCGCAGGATGTTATCATATTGTGTACTGACGGTTTGACAAACTATGTTGAAACCGATGACATATATTCCGTGACCAGAAAATACAACTACTATGAATATGCGGATAAGCTGGTGCAGCTGGCGAACAGCGGCGGCGGCGGCGATAACATCACCGTAGTCGCAATTGCGAACTAGCAGGCAATTTTTCTTGAAAGGATTTGATACAGTGTATGGAAAATTACTATACAGGTAAACGTCTGGACGGGCGCTACGAAATTCAGGAGGTCATCGGCGTTGGCGGCATGGCCATTGTCTACCGCGCCTATGACAATATTGACGACCGTGTTGTGGCCGTGAAAATTCTTAAGGACGAGTTCCTTGCCAACGAGGAATTTCGCCGCCGTTTTAAGAACGAATCCAAAGCCATTGCCGTGCTCTCTCACCCAAACATTGTGAAGGTGTATGATGTAAGCTACGGCGACCGTTTGCAGTATATCGTAATGGAATACGTGGAGGGCATTACCCTCAAAGAATATATTGAGCAGCAAGGCAAAATCAATTGGCGCGAGGCTGTGCACTTTATGATGCAAATTCTGCGTGCGCTGCAGCACGCGCATGACAAAGGCATCGTGCACCGCGATGTGAAGCCGCAAAACATCATGCTGCTGCAAAACGGCAATATCAAGGTCACGGATTTTGGCATTGCGCGCTTTTCCCGCAGCGACACCCGCACCATGACTGACAGCGCCATTGGTTCTGTGCATTATATCTCCCCCGAGCAGGCGCGCGGGGACTTGACAGACGATAAGGCGGATATTTATTCCGTCGGCGTTGTGCTGTATGAAATGCTCACCGGGCAGGTACCCTTCCAATCCAACAACACCGTTTCCGTTGCGATTATGCAGTTGCAGAGCGACCCGGTGATGCCCCGGCAAATCAACGCCAATATCCCCGCCGGGCTGGAGCAAATCACCATGCACGCCATGCAGAAAAACGCCAAGGATCGTTTTCAGTCCGCTGCGGAAATGCTGCTGGATCTGGAGGAAGTCAAGCGCAACCCCGCCATCACCTTTGACTACTCCTTCTTTGTGGACAAAACACCTACAAAATTTGTGCGCGGATCCACAGGAGATATTCCTGCTCCGGTTGCGCCCCCCTCCCCCGCCGCCGACCCTGTTGACGTGAACAGCGGCGAGGAATATGAGTATGATGACGAGGACTATGCGCAGGAAAACGCAAAGACGAAGACTGTTCCCATTCTCATCGGCATCACCGGCGCTTTGATTGCCCTTTGTTTGATTGTTGTAGGTGTTTTGGCGCTCACCAAACCGGGCAAAGGCGAAATGATTGAGGTCGCGAACTTTTTAAACCAGAACTATGACGAGCTGATTCAAAAGGATGAATACAAAGATAAATTTAAGTTTGAAGAAATGCCCAGCTCCCGCAGCAATGTGGCGGACGGCACCATCATCTCCCAAGAGCCGCCCGCAGGCACAAAGGTGAAAATCGGCTCGCTGATTAAGCTCTCTGTTGTGCGCCTGACCGCACCCGGCGATGTGGTTATGCCGGACGTAATTGGCGACAGCCGCAGAAACGCGCAGACGAAGGTGGAGCAGCTCGGCTTGGCTATCAACTGGCTACCGCAGATTAGCACGGACCCGGAAGATACCATTGTAAAAACTGTTCCTGAAGACGGAGCGAAGCTGAAAAAAGGCGATACCGTCGACTTATATTATGCCACTCCCAGGGGCCAAGTGGAAATGCCCAACCTAGTCGGCTGGTCCTTGGATACAGCCCGCTCCACCCTGGAGAACGAGACCCTGGGTCTTGTCCTGGATATGGAAAGCAGCAAGGCTGTGAAAAGCACCAAACCGAAGAATGAAGTAATCTCCCAAAGTATTGCGGAAAAGCAACTTGTTACACGCGGCACCAAAGTCAGTGTCACTTACAGCAACGGCATTTTGCCCGAATCCACCGCCCGCGGCATTACTGTGGCGCTGCCGGATAAGAACAATCAAGAGGGTAAGCTTTCCATTTATTTGGACAACGTAGTTTACGGCACCCCCACCACCGTGCTGTGCAACGGGAATCAGAATTACCAGCTGCCCGATATCATCGGCACAAAGGAGAACAGCGAAATCCGCATCCTGGTTGATGGGCAACAGATTTTCAGCTGTAACGCCAACTTTACCAAGGACCCGGCCGTGCTCTCCAACGTGGATAAGCAGCATAAAGAAATTGTCACACAGGCACCCACCTCACCCAGCGAATTTTTACCCCTTGTGGTGGGTTTAAGCTATGAGGCGGCCGTAGATAAGCTGAATAAAAAGGGCTTTATGAATATCCGGCGGCAGGAGACTACTGTAACACTGACACTGGAAGTCGGTATGGTGCAATCGCAGGTACCCAGCGCCATCAGCCTGCAGCGCATCCCGACCGATCAGCAAATCACACTCTTTGTCGGCGTTTTAAAGCCGGATGAAACCACTACGGAAGAACCTAGCTCCGAGGAGCCAACCACTCCGCCGGAGGAGACCACGGAGCCACCCACTGACGCTCCGGTATGACAGAGGAATTGATGCAAAAAGACGGTATGATTATAAAGGGCGTCGGCGGCTTCTATACAGTAGAAGCTGCCGATGCCCTTTGGGTTTGTAAGGCTCGGGGTGTGTTCCGCAAGGAGAAAATTACGCCCCTGCCCGGTGACCGCGTTGTTATCAGCTGCGATGGGCAGGGCAACAACACCATTGACACAATCCTCCCGCGCCGCAATGAGCTGCAGCGGCCGACCGTTGCAAACATTGACCGGATGTTTCTGCTCAGCTCCACCTGTGAGCCCCGGCCAAACACCCTGCTGCTGGATAAAATGACCGCCCTCGCCGCAGTGAAAAACATTGCGGTAGCCCTGGTCATCACCAAGGCGGATTTGGGCGACCCTTATCCCCTGCGCTCCATCTACGAGTTGGCGGGCTACCCTGTTTTTTGTGTTTCACCGGAAGAAACGCAGGTTATTGGGCAGTTGCGAGCCTTGCTGAAAAACAAAATCAGCGTTTTTGTCGGCAACAGCGGTGTTGGGAAATCTACACTACTCAACCGAATAGAACCGGGGCTGCAGCTTGAAACGGGTGATATCAGCCAAAAGCTTGGGCGCGGCAGGCACACGACTCGGCATGTGGAGCTGTTTTCAGTGACGGGCGGCTATGTTGCGGATACCCCCGGGTTTTCCTCCCTGGATTTTGAACAAGTGCAGCCGATGCTGAAAGGGGAGCTTGCCGATGCCTTCCCGGACTTTGGCCCTTATCTGGCGGACTGCCGCTTTACAGGCTGCGCCCATGTGAACGACAAGGGCTGTGCCGTGTGTGCGGCGGTGGATGCGGGGAAAATCCACCCCTCCCGCCACGAGAGCTACTGTGCGCTATATGAAAACATCAAGGACTTGCAGGATTGGCAGCTGAAAAAATAGAAAAGAGCGGAACGCTTTGCCGCAGGCTGTGTATACTGTTACTAACAGAGTCAAGAAAGGAGTAGCATGCGGTGCGTTATATGAGGGAATTTCGATGCTGCGGTTTTGGGGCCGGGTATGGATATTTATTTATTTCTTTCGGCGCGGGACTGATTGTTGCCAGTTGCTGCCCCTATTCCGTTTTAATTATCATTGTAGCGGCGCTGCTTGTTCTTTTGGGCTTTTCTCTGTGCAGGTAGCATTAACGGCAAGGGATAGGAGGATGCGGTTTATGAAGGTTGTCATGGTCAAAAGCCCCAAAGCATTTCGTGGGTTGCTGCGTCTGCTTTTTCGCATTAAGAAGCAAGAGCATACATAAGAGGGAAACCATGCAGTAAGGGCAGGCCTTGTGTCTGCCCTGTTGCCTTTGATACCTATATTTTCTGTAAGGGGTTGGACAAGCTATGCAAGCTCTCTATCAGCGTTTATTAACGCGGGACAGGCCTATCCGCGTATGCATTGTCGGCGCGGGCGATTTCGGTGCGCAGATGGCTACGCAGATTTCCCATATTCCCAATATGCATGTGAGCATCCTGTGCGATTTGGATTTGGTGCGCGCAAGGCAGGTGCTGGCGCAGACCGGTTATGCGCCGGAGCAAATAACCGTAACGCAGAGCTGTAGCCGGGCAAACCGTTGTTTCTCGGCTGGGCAGGCGGTAATTTGCGAGGACGCTTTCGCGCTCTTGAACAGCGATTTTGATGTGCTGTGCGACGTGACGGGGGAACCGTTTTTCGGCGCGGAACTCGCCTTTCGCGCGATGGAGGCAGGCAAGCATGTTGTTGTGGTTAACATTGAATCCGATGTAGGCTTTGGGGCGGCGCTGCGGCGCAAGGCGGAGCAGTGCGGCGTTATCTACACCCAGGCGGACGGTGACCAGCCCAGCCTGATTCAAGGCCTGTTCGATTGGAGCCGCTGCCTGGGCCTTGCGACCATTGCCGCCGGAAAGTGGACATGCATCTACCCGCCCACGCTGCAGCTGCAACAGGGCAAGCGCTCGGACGTGGGCTACTATGACGGCTCAAAAAACCAGGTGGAGCTTTGCTGTGTGGCAAACATGACCGGCCTTTTGCCGGATGTGCGCGGCATGCATTTGCCCAGCCTTGCCATGGAGGAAATCGCAGACGCCTTTTGCAGCCGGGCGGAAGGCGGCATCTTTACACAAAACGGCGTTGTGGACGCAGTCAACTGCCTGCTGCCGGACGGAGTTAGCCAGCGGGACGCCCATTTGGGCGGCGGGGTGTTTATGGTTGCCGCCTGCGATAATCCACATTTTCTGCGCACCATCAACTCCAAGCATGTCACCCATTCAAGGGACGGAAAGCGTGCTCTGCTCTACCGCCCTTACCACCTTGTCGGCATTGAAGCGCCGATTTCCATCATGAAGGCCGTGCTGAACCATGAGGCGACAGCCTCTCCCTTGCCCGCTCCGGTAGCGGAAGTAATTGCCATCGCCAAACGGGATTTACCCGCCGGAACGCAGCTGGACGGCATCGGCGGGCAATGTGTGCGCGGGGAGATTGAGCGCGTTACGCTAACGCACAAAAAACAGTACCTCCCGCTGTGCATGGCAGAGGAGGCACTGTTGACTCGTGATATTCCGGCAGGTCAGCCCATTCCCATGGACTGTATCCAGCCGCAGTGGAGCGCGTTCATCCGCAGCCTGCGTGCGCAGCAGGACGCGTTAATAGCGAAAAGTATGTAAAATCTACTCTAATCCGATTTTAAACACGATGGGCAAATCGCTGTTTACGCCAGTGGTCGTGATATGCATGCCCTCATCGTCCCGCTCCCAGCTCAGCGTACTTTCCGGAAAGCCCAGCAGTTCAACGCTGCGAATCAAGCCACGATATATCGGTGGGGTAAGGTATTGCTCCGCGAGGGAGACGATGGTCACGTTTCCATCCTGCGGACATTGCAGAACCGTAACATACAAATCGCTGCCCTTCATGGTAAAGCGCATATCCTGCGGGGTGTATTCCAGCTCCACGCCGTCTGTAAACTGACCGTCCGGCTCCCTGGTCGGCCCTTCGCCTGCAATGCGCCAGATATGCGTATCATAAACCGCCTCGCCATTCACACGCAGCCAATCGCCGATGGCGAGTAAGATATTCCTATCCTCCTGCGGGATGGTGCCGTCCGCCTTGGGGCCGATGTTCAACAGCAACGTTCCGTTTTTGCTCACAATATCAATCAAATCACAAATACAGGTTTTGGCCTGTTTATAGTTGTTGTTTGGCGTATAGCACCAGCTGTTTTTAGCGACGGCGGTATCCGTCTGCCAGAAAAAGGGTTGAATATCCGCAAATTTTCCGCGCTCCAAATCCAGCAGCGCCGTACCGAACAGATAGGCGTCATGCTTATAGGCAACTGTGACCTCAATCCCCCACTCCTTGGCGCGGTTATAGTAATAAGCCGCCAGCTTCTTTAAGTAAGGGCGCGCCGCCGCGTGTTGAATCCACCAATCAAAATAGAGCATGGCGGGGCGATAGCGGTCAATAATTTCACAGGAGCGCAGCAGCCAATCCTCCAGAAATTCCTGGTTTGGCACAGGCTCGCTGTTATAATCCTGGTGGAACTGCTCCTCCATGGCAGGCCAATATAAATCCGCGCTGGTGAGCGGCTCCTTCACATCGCTGTCAAACTCCTTGCCCTTGCCCATAAACCACCAGTGTTCAATGCGGTGGGAGGAGGCGCAGGCCGTTAAGCCGCGCTTGCGGAAGGCTGCAAACAGCTCACCAACAATATCGCGTTTTGGTCCCATTTCTGCCGCGTTCCAGTGAGAAAGCTCACTCTGATACATCTGAAAGCCGTCATGATGCTCCGCAACCGGAACAACGTATTTTGCGCCCGCCTGCGCAAATAAATCCGCCCATTCCTCCGCATCAAACTGTTCCGCTTGAAACAGAGGGATAAAATCTTGATAGCCAAACTCCTTCTGCGGGCCGTAGGTTTCCAGATGATGTGCAAACACCTTGGATTCCCTGTCATACATATGCCGGGCATACCACTCGTTTTCAAACGCAGGCACCGCGTAAACGCCCCAATGGATAAAAATGCCGAACTTCGCGCGCATCAGCCACTGCGGCATTTGAAACGCCGAGAGAGACTCCCAATCATCCGAGAACGGTCCCTTCGCAATTACGCGGTCAATCTCCTGTAAATATGCGGAGCGGTCAATCATAGCATAGCCTCCTGACATTGTTTCAACGTGATTACGTCGGCATTCATTTGATGCCAAAGTAACACATCTCTACGGCCATTGTATCATATCCAACGCGAAATGCAATGAAAATAATTATACGGTTAAATCCTTTCGCAGCTTCTCGATAATTCGCTTTTCCAGGCGGGAAATATAGCTTTGAGAGATGCCCAATAAGTCGGCAACCTCCTTTTGTGTGTGCTCTGTTCCATTACCCAGGCCAAAGCGCATACGCATAATCAAGCGCTCCCTGCTCTCCAGCGAATCTATGGTGCGTATTAAGATATTCTGTTCATCTTGCGTCTCCAAATCACGGTTGACCAAATCCGCCTCGCTGCCCAACACATCGGAGAGCAGCAGCTCATTGCCGTCCCAATCCACATTCAGCGGTTCATCGATGGAGACCTCCGAACGCAGGTTGTTTGTTTTACGCAAATGCATTAAAATCTCGTTTTCAATGCAGCGTGAGGCATAGGTTGCGAGTTTAATGTTTTTATCCGGGCAAAAGGTGTTTACGGCTTTTATCAAACCGATTGTTCCGATGGAAATTAAATCTTCCACGCCCACGCCGGAATTCTCAAACTTGCGGGCAATATACACAACCAAACGTAAATTATGCACAATCAGCTGCTCCCGCACGGATTCATCCCCCGCGCTCAGCCGCTGCATAATGGCGCGCTCCTCTTCCTTTGTCAGCGGTGCGGGCAGGGTTTGCGGGCCGTTGATATAATGCAGTTCCCCCGCCCTGCGCAGCTTTCTGCGCTGTAAAAAACAGCGCAGTCGTTCCCATATTCTCCTCATCTCGTTCTCTTTCCCCCTATTGTTATACTTTCCCGGCGCAACTGACTGTGCTGCGCTATCGGTTCATTTGACTCAAAAAATGCGCTGCCAACCAGCGCCTCATACTCCCCGTAGGAAACCGCCTTTTGGCTCACGGCGAGATACAGCTGCGTCGTCTCATACCGCTTCCCCGCGCAGCACAGCGTCACCTTATCCGGTTTAAACGCAGGCAACAGGCCGCTCCCCCCCACACTGCGGAACGGAACCAGGCGAATCCCTGTTTCCGGCAGGGCAACACTCAGGCTGTCATACTGTTTTTCCAGCAAAAAGGGTTTCAGTAACTCCGGCACAACAGCTTTGATAAACGCGGCATCCACCACAATCACCGGAGCGTCGCTGAACCCCTCGCGCAAGGCATTGCCGGAATCAAACAGCGCCTTGCCACAAACCTGACGGTGACCAACCAGAACTGTAATATCACAAATATGGGAGTCCGGTGCATTACGCCTAAAAAAGCGCACGATGATTGACACCGCAAAATAGCAGATCAAAGCGGAAAACGTTAGTGTTAAGATGTTGATATCAAAGTAAACTGAGCCATTGCGGTAGACCATTCCCTGCGGAGAAAAAGCGTACCACAGACCCATCATAATACCGGCAAACGCAAAAGAAACCAATAAAAAGCAACTATAAGCACGCAAAAATAGTGCCTTACTGCGAATAGAAAACGCCGCAAGCACCAAAATGACAGAACCGCCCGCTTTCAGCAAAAGTGAAACAGGCAGTGGAAGCTCCGGCAAAAAAATGCTGAGAGAAAAGAGGGAACCAAGCGCAGAAGCCAGTAAGAGGCGCAGACGTTTTGCTTTGATATGTAAAAAAGCCCCGGCACCGACCAAAAGCAAATAATTTAAAAACAAATTGACACCGAGTAAAATATCCACATAAACCACTTGTTTCATAACAGCGCACCCTTTCAGCGAACACTAAGCATTTACCATCTTTATTATATGACGCTGTCCGAATGCTTTTTGTCGGATTTGTGCCGTGAAACAGAATACTGCAAATCATTGCCGGAGTAGTAAATGTATCCGTTTGCCAATTCTCCTGAGAAATTACGAGAAAATTCTTTGCAATGAAGCACAAGATATAGTATAATTAATTTGTCCAAAATCTAAATAAATGGAGGAGATACCGTTGGCTGATGTAATTGAGGATTTCATGACCATTCCTGCGGGGCAGCTTGGCTTAATCGCTTTGCCGGGTTGTGGGGAATTGGCAAAGAAAATTGATGACTATTTGGTGCTCTGGCGCCGCGAGCGGCAAAGCGTGCATAAGCACACACTGGATTTCTATGGCTATGAAAAGGAAAGCTATCTGCTCAATTGCAGTTACCCGCGTTTTGGCACGGGCGAGGGCAAATGCGTCATCAATGAAACCGTGCGCGGGTATGACATCTACATCGTCTGCGACATGTTCAACTGCGGCGTGACTTATAAAATGTATAACATGGATGTGCCTATGGGGCCGGACGAGCATTATATGAACCTGATTCGCACCATCAGTGCCATCGCGGGCAAAGCCAAGCGCATTAATGTTATCATGCCCATGCTGTATGAGGGCAGGCAGCACAGGCGCTCCGGCCGGGAATCTTTGGATTGCGCCATCATGCTGCAGGAGCTGGTGGACATGGGTGTTGAAAACATCATCACCTTTGACGCGCACGACTCCCGCGTACAAAATGCCATCCCCAATTCCGGCTTTGAAAATGTGCAAACCACCTACCAAATGATTAAAGCGCTCGTGCGCACCACGCCGGATTTGCAGATTGACCCGGAGCATTTGATGATTATCTCCCCAGACGAGGGCGGCATGAGCCGTTGTATCTACTACGCAACTGTTCTGGGCGTTGACCTTGGCATGTTCTACAAGCGCCGTGACTATACACAGATTATCAATGGACGCAACCCCATTATTGCGCATGAATTCTTGGGCGATAATGTAGAGGGTAAGGACGTTATCATTGTGGACGACATGATTTCCTCCGGCGACTCCATGCTGGATGTTTCCAAGAAGCTCAAGGAGCTTAAAGCAAAACGCATCTTCATCTGCTCCTGTTTCGGCCTGTTTTCCAACGGCTTGGAGGAGTTTGACAAGGCTCATCAAAACGGTATGTTTGACCGCGTATTTACCACAAATCTGATTTACCGCTCGAACGACTTGTTGAATCGCAAATGGTTTACAGAGGTTGACCTTTCCAAGTATATTGCCTATATTATGGACAACCTAAACCATGATTTATCCGTCAGCAAACTGCTCAACCCTTCTGACCGCATTGAAGCCTTGCTGGTTGAAAAAGGATTCCGAAAGGCATAGTACTATTTCCATGTAGAAAAGATAGAATCGCGGCCGCCCTGCAGCAATGCTTGCAGGGCGGCTGATTTTACTGCAATTTGAATGCTACCTTTTTCGCATTGGCACAGGCCTGCAAATCAGGCTGCGTCTGCTGAAACCAGGTCAGAAACGCGGGAGATTGACAGGCAATTTCCCATCTTTCCATCTCTGCTTTCACGGAAAGGTTGTTTTCGGATTTGCATTTTCGCATATCCGACACTGCGTTTTTTAAGTCATCACCAAACGCCAGCAGGTCTTGATTGATTGGCTGCGGCTGCTCCCATCGCAGCAGATGGATGGATTTGCTCTTTTCATGCTTTTTGAAGAAATCCTGATAGATGTATTCTGTAATGTGCGGAACATAAATGGCATAGAGCTTTAACAAGGTCAGCAGCGTATGATACAGCGCATACTGAGCGGAACGCCTTTCCGCATCGCCAAAACGCTCCGGCTCATACAGGCGAGATTTCACTAGTTCAATATAATTGTCACAAAAGTCCTTCCAAAACAGGGCATCCATTTCGTGCCTCGCCATACCGATTTCATACTGCCGCAGAAAAGCCGAAGCCTTTTGTGCACCTTCCCTTGTACGTTCGAGCATCCATTGATCAATCGGCAGAAGTTGCGGTGGTTCAGAAAAGCAAGCATCCTGTAAATGTGATGTCGCAAACTTTGAGGCATTCCAAAGCTTGGTTACAAAGCGTTTGGAAACCGCCAGTTCCTCCGGCGCAAAAAAGGTATCTGTGCCAAGGCGAGCGTTTGCCGACCAATAGCGCAGCACATCTGCCGAATGCGCAGCGATGAGCGCCTTTGGTTCCATGGCGGAATTATTCTTTGACTTGCTGAGCTTCTCTCCTTTTTTTGCGAGCACAAAACCGTTAATCATCAAATCTTTCCACGGAATAGCCCCTGTATGATATAGGCTTCTGACTATGGTATAAAAGGTCCATGTTCGAATAATTTCATGGGCGTGTGTGCGCATACTCATGGGTGTGAGCGGCAAGCCGAAGCGTTCATTGATTTGCGGTGTGACAGACGAGGTCGCCCAGGTATCAAGAACCGAACTTTCCGGCATAAATTCTTTGCAGCCGCAGGTGCAACTATTAGGATACTGTGTTTCCAACGGATTGACCGGAAGCATTTCGCTTGGCGCATACACAGCCTGGCCGCAGGCCTTACAGTACCAAACGGGGAATGGAACCCCAAAATAGCGTTGGCGCGAAATGCACCAATCCCATTTCAGATTTTCAACCCACGCGGTATAGCGGCTTTTCATATGCGCCGGATACCAGTTGATTTCGTCCGCCGCCTTTAAAAAGCGTTCCTTCTGCGATAAAATGTCAATATACCACTGCAGAGACGGTATAATTTCTATTTCCGTACCGCAGCGCTCATGCACCGGAGCCGCATGCGTGATTTGCTCGGAACAAATGAGTAAACCCGCCTGCTCCAAGCGGCGCACAATTTCTTTTCTGGCGGCTTTCACCTTGAGCCCGCCAAGAAACGGAACCTCCCGGGCTATTGTGCCGTCCTGCAAGATAACTTTGCGGTAAGGCAGACTGTGCGTGTGGAACCACTCCACATCCGTGGCGTCCCCAAAAGTTGCGCACATCACAACGCCGCTGCCCTTTGCCATAGCAACATTTTCATCCGCGATTAGAGGGATTTCATAATCATACAGCGGGACAACTGCCTTTCTGCCAAGTAAATGCCCATAACGCGCATCATTTGGATTGACAAACAAGCACACACAGCCATACAGCAGCTCCGGGCGAGTCGTTGCAACGCGAAGCGGCGCTCCGTCCACCGTGAAAGAAAGGTAGTGAAAGGCTGAGTCAATGTCCTTTGTGTCCAGCTCTGCCTGCGCTATGGAGGTTTGGCACTGCGTGCACCAGAGAACCGGAGATTCTTTTGTGTAGGCCCTCCCCTGCTCCACCAGGTCTAAAAACAACTTCTGCGATATTTTCTGCACCTGCGGGCTGACGGTTTCATATTGCAGCGACCAATCCACCGAAAAGCCAAGAGCTTTCCAAAACGCCCGGAATTCGCTTTCATATTTTTCGGTAGTATTCTTACACTTTTCTATGAACTCACTTCTCGGGTAATCCCTGGCTCTGATTGCCTCATCGCGCTCAACCAAGCGCTCTGAGGGCAGGCCATTGTCGTCAAACCCAAAGGGATAAAAGACATGATACCCCTGCATCCTGCGAAAGCGTGCAATTATTTCTGCCTGGGTGTAAGAGAACAGATGGCCGACATGCGGAGTTCCGCTCACCGTGGGCGGCGGAGTATCAATGGAATAGAGTTCCCCTGCCTTGTTGGAATCAAATTTATAAATTTGCTCTTCCTCCCAAAGCGCCTGCATTTGCGGTTCGATTCTCTTAAAATCATAGTGCTTTTCCATAACGTATTCCTCCAAAAAAGTATGATTGAACACAATAAAACGCCCCAAAGCAACTGTAACAATTGCTTTGGGGCGAACATTGCGTCCGTGGTACCACCCAAATTCAGAGAAAAACTCTGCACTCATCCGATGCGGGATAAAACAAAATCTGCTATCCGATATCGGTTTCCGATTACGGCGGAAATCCCGTTGAAGTCTACTTGGAAAACTTTGTGACGAATTTTCCTTTCGGTTCACAGCTCAGAGGCTACTTCCAGAGGCTATACGCCCCAAGTCAAAGACTTTGCTTCCCTCACGAAGGCTTACACCAGCCGCCTTCTCTCTTTGCATCGGAAAAGCATGTACTCCTCCCCGTCAATGCCTTTATTGTATTCAATTTGTTTTATTATATGCAATTTTCGAGAAAATAGCAAGCTATTTTACGCACTGCTTTTATTATAACTTAACTTCTGATATATTATCTGACTCATGATTTTTATAGTACAGCATTTCATTTTCAACTCTATCAAACATGCCGAAATCTTCAACTCTACAGATAACTTTTGTGCGCTTTGTCTTTGCATCGTATTGCTTTAATACCCCATCTCTATTTTCATTGCATTCCCCAAATATGCGCAGCAACGGACGGCCGACGGCCGCCCCCTACAACATATGCACATGCCAATATGGATCCCTGCAGCATGTAGTGGCGCGCATTGCGCGTCCGGGACTTTCGCAATCGACTAACTAAAGGGTGATTGGTGTTATTAATTAAACCATTCCCTGAATGGTAAAAAACCAATTTTTATCAATTCTTTCATATTGCAAATCAGCTAAATCACTATTCGAATATGCAAGTATATACATCATTCCCGTTCCTGAATCATAGCTGTTAAAAGACAAAACTTTTTTGCCTAGTATTGTGCTCTGTTCTATATAAAGACCATTTCCGACAACAAGTTCATTTTGTAATTTTTGAATTTCATTTTCTGGAATTAATTCTGAGTTTAATACTGTTCCATCAGAATAATATGCCTTAACCTTTCCATTTTCATTTCGTATATACAGTTCTTTTTCTATGGAATATATTTTACTTGCAGTTTTTGAAAAAGTTAGAGACTCTTTCTCGTAAAAATCTAACATTATTTGCTTATTCATGCTATTATTATTTTTTTTCGTAGTAGAACCCTCCTTTGTCGTCGTAGTGGGTTTCGTCGTGGTGAGCTCTGTTGTCGTGGGTTTCGTCGTGGTGAGCTCTGTTGTCGTAAATTTTGCATTATTGGTCGTCACATTAACACGAGCTAATTTAGAACAGGAAGTAAAACAAAAAGTAAAAATAGCTAGAAACAAAACTACCTTTCTCATACTACACACCCTCTTTTTTTAGTGAAACTATCATTGTTATTTATCCCCCTTCGCCCGACGAGGAGGGGGTTATACCAATCCCCATAGGGGTTTGCCCTTTACAATGCTTTTATTTACGCCGGTAGTATTCGTTGATGATTTTGTTGTCGAACGTGTAGATGATGTCCGCGTTCGGGATTTCATTATCCTCGTGGTATAAATCTAACCCACATTCCACATATCGTTGCTTTAATTTTTCTGCAGCATACTCAAAATCCTTTCTTGGGATATTGAATTCTTTAACCAAACTGACCAAGCACATTTCAATTGGTTTTATTGAGTTTTTATATGAATTTGGCAGGGCAAGCATGCTTGTCAAAATTATTATTGCTACAATATTTCTTTTGTTTGTCACAATCTCTCTCTCCTAGAAGTCCTATATCCCTATGTATATTTAACAATTTATGTAATTTAATATTACATTCAATTCATTCCGCGCGATAATATTGGTTAACTATTTCATTGTCAAAAGAGTACAGAATATCTACATTCGGGAGCTCACTATATTCATGAAATAAATCTTTTTCCAATTGAATGGCAGTATCAACCCCCTCTTTTGTGGCTTGTTCAAAAGCAGCTTTAGAAATATGAAAATGCTTAATCAAAGTCACTAACACCATTTCATCAATTAGCTTTCCAGTTTCATTCCACACGTCAATTGGATATCTGTTCGGCAGTGTATCCCATTCCGCCCACTGTTCGTTAGTGAGCAAATCCCTATAGCAGTTTGGGATGGTGTAATAGATAAAACGGCGCTCATGCGGAAACGGAAAAAATGATTCCCAGAAGCTTTCACTCATTGGTTTGATTGTCCCCGGAATGTACCGGGGAAGGCCATTGTAATCTGTGGTTTCTGTGGATTGATTTACTACGGTGCTATTCTCGGTTTTTGAGCTTGTTGCTTGACTTAAGTCTACCCCTGGGTCTTTTATACACCCTACCGTAAGTAATACAGCGAGTAATAGCGGGATAACAACTATGTTTTTTAATTTTTTCATGATCTTGGCGTCCTCCAATAATGTTGAAAGCTCGTGCTCTGTGATGTGTCCACCGTAGCCATGCCGGAGGCGCTGCTCCAAGTGACTTGCTTGTTACTGAGTTTGGCTCGTACCGTGGCTTCTATCCCGCAAGTCATATCCATTATTTGGATTAATGGCATCCTCCCTATTTCTTTTGGGTGGTGCACCCCAACGCGACTTCTGTACGGGTGGCGGTTTGGGTGCTTTCGCCGACTGTGTAGCTGTTTTCCGTGGTGTATATAAATAATTTTCAACATTCCCACATTCTTTTTTACCTTTTTGCGCTTTCTTTCAATAAGGGAATATTTTCTATTCCTCTAGTTCATCGTGTGTTGATACAAGAAAATATAATACACCACCTTCTTCCTCATAGATAACGATTTGTATTATTATTTTATTTACTTCAACCCTGATTCTGGTATGTCCATATTTTGTTGTCCCCACGCTATCGATCATTATATCTTTATAAAATAAAAGCACTTCCTCTTTGTTGGAACGTGTTACACAAGACAAACTTCCTGCACTCATCGCATACCGTAAAGGAGCAGTTTTTGGAGGAAGTGGAAAACGCACCTCTTCATCCATTACATCTACAAGCTGCTTTTTTACATATCCATAGTCAGACTTTCGGACATAGGAAATAATGTAGTGATTTTCTGAGTTTTCAAGCACATAGCCAACACACACACTGACAGCTAAAACTAAACTGCTAATAACTATATAACATCTATATTTTCTAATAAAATTTTTTATAATTTTTACCTCGTATAGTTGTCAATAACACTAGATTTTGTTCTTAAATATTCGTCTGAAAATGCTGGCGAGTCAAGAGAGGAGGCGTTTCCATAACTTTGATTTGGCCGTAATGCACCGTAGATTCCGTGCTGTGCTACGAGCTTTCCCCCTGCCCGTTGGCAGCGTTACCTTATGCCTATCTCTTTTAAAAGCTGTAAATACAGTTCCCTATCGTAGCTTTGTGCTTCCAGCAATGTTTTTGAATAATCATATTCTAGAATAGGAATACTCCCACCAAATAGGCTTATTTCCTTTCCATCGTCTTTTGTGTAATAACTAAAACAATATGCCACACTTCCGAATATCATTTCGTATGGTTTGGCAACTATTTTTACGGATTGAAACAAACATACCCATTTTTCTATTTGTTGTTTATCTGTTGTATAATACACCTTACTTCCATACGGGTAAAAATATTCAAGCTTAATTTTTATAATTTCATTTGAATTTAAATTTTTCATTTTTGTATGAAAGGAATCCTCTACTTCTCGCAACATTTCCGGTGTAATTGTGTCAGGCTCAGTCTGCCTTTCTATATTTTGTTCTGCAGTTAATCCAGTGGTTGTCCTTGTAGTTTCCTCTCGCTCCTTGGCACTCATGACGTTATCACATCCAATTATTACTATTGTTGTCGTGACAAGTAAACACATGATAATTATTTTTTTCAAAACTTATGCCTCCCACAATAGATTTAACGGACAAGGCATGTCCATTGTGAATCTTCCCTATTTTTTGTTACGTGATTCCCCTTCGGAATCATTTCCACTCATTTGATTCACATATTTTAATCTGCAAAGCAGGGCTAATGTTTCTATAGCTCCTATTTGATAAGGTAACCACCGTGAATTCAAAAAACATGTCTCTTGAATTTGTAAAATGTTAAAATATTGTATCCATCCTATCGCTATCATTGCTACACATATAGATATTCCTATGTAAAACAATATGTTGTATGGTTTCATTTTTCACCTTTCCTCATGATCTATTCGTCATGTATATTATTGTACATTTTTTTACCTGATACGGTTTAATTGTATACATATACCTGCCAAACAATCCATTTCAGTTGTAATACATAATACTACAACCACCTGTTGGAGCGTGAATAATTCTTAATAACGAATCCAGTCCCTGCGTTTTTTGCGTTTTCAATTAGATTATCCGCCGCCGTGACCTCTTTTTCCGCAATTTGGCGGGTCGTCAGCGTCTCGGAAAGGTCGCGGTAACGGAAATCCGTGTTCACCAGCGGCGTCTCACCCGTTTTCACCTGCTTTTGGATGGTTCTGCCCAGCGCATCCTCTGTGCGGGTGGCGGTTTGCGTGCTTTCTCCGACGGTGTAATTGTTTTCCGTGGTGGTATTGCCCGTTGTTCCATCATACGAGGAACTGCCGGAAAGCGCAAGCTCCAGGCCGAAGAAATTTTCCTGTATTGTGCCGTCCTCGGCGGTGGTTTTGCTGTAATACAGGGTGTTTTCCTCGTCCAGACCGCGCACTTCCGTGCCGGTTTCGCTGTAGCTTGTGACGCGGCCGCGCAAATGGTCGGTCATACTTTGCAGCTTGCCGCTGGCATCGTAGGCGTAGGCAAAGGCCGTGGTTGCGCCCTCATCATAGCTGATGGCCGTGACGCGGCCGGTGTGGTGCGTGTAGGTCACGCTGTGGCCGTTCGCATACTGCATGCGCCCGACCTCCCCCTGCGGGGCGTCGGAGTAGGCGTATTTGTGATGCCGTTGTGCGTGATTTGCGTCAACCGGTCATGCGCATAGGTATATTGGATGCCGTAGCCGCTTGCACCCTGCAAACCACTGACCAGCTGACGGAGATACACCAGCGTTCCCACCGCGTCATAGCCGTATTCCACAGGCGCACCGCTGCCCTGCTGTGCACTTTCCTGCAGACCGTTCTCCGCGTTGTAATCTTCCACGTTTGTTCTGCCGTCCTCTTCCGTTTGCGCTGCGGCGTAATCTTAATAGAACGCAACAACATCGGGACCATTCAAGTCATTTAGACGAAGACCTCCAAACGTGTAGTTGTCAACTTCTCCATTAACGCCTAGTATATATGTAGTACCTTTATCACTTATTAGCTTTATAATATATCCATCTTGAGTATGGCTTTCTACCGTAAAGAAATCAATTAAGCCAACATTGACATATTGTAATATTTGTGCAATATTCCACGATGTGGAATCATCTATGTCTGTTCTATCCATAATCATATCATGATTATATTCTATAATGTCGTTATATATAATTTTTTTACCATTTATATCAATAAGTTCAATTTGGATAACTTTCTGATTATTGCTATTAATATAATATACCATATCATCCGTATTTGTCAATTTAAGTGTAGTTGTTAACTCATTTTTTTCTTCTACTTCATATTTTTTTATGTTGTTTATATGGAGCTTCACTATCATTTCAGAAATTTTTTCTGCAAGTACATCATCTATTTCAATTATTTTCCTTATATTATTTATACTTTCACTAACCATTCTTTTATCCTCTTCTTCCATGATTTGTGTATTTTGCAAGGATGTTGATGTTGAATTCTTCACAGGGTTCCCTAGTGTTTTTCCACAAGAGGAAAGCAATAATATCAATAGGAGCATGTTAACACTATATTTAATTGCATTCACTTGATCTTGCTTCCTTTCAGAATTAAATTTCTTAAAGCTAATGTTGAGTAACTATTGCGGTGTAATTTGTAAAACTTTCTTTAATTATACACCGCAATATTCCATAACAAACAGGGTTGCCAGGCGTAACCTAATACTGATTTGGCCAGCTACCCGAATATACTGGCGTTAAACCTGAAAGTGCCGGCTTTGCTTGCCCTGCAAACGAAAAAGCATCCCATTCTACGGCTTGTTCATGATAACCGCTTTTATTAGAAGTAATATAGTTCTCAAAATTACTCTTCCATTTGCTCTTCGTATTACTTCCAACTGTATGGCTGTTTTTATTATCTACAGCCTCGTGCTGATATCCATGCCTTGCTTCATGTATTAACGTGCTACGAACCTCCTTGGATAATATACCATCATTTAAGCACTTCGTATTCATACTAATTTGATTTGTGGAATAATTGTATGCACCTACAGTTCCCGTTGCCCCAATAATTTCACCTTTTGTGTTTTTGATCGTATTATATTCCATTTCTATAAAATTAATAGTTTTATTAATTTTCGTGCCTAGAATCGTTTGAACGTCTGCTAATAATTGTGTTAACATCGTTCGTTTCTTTAGTAAATCAGCGCTATCCCATGCAGTTTTATTATATTTTTCAGTTTTTAATAACGCTTCACAATCAGCCTTCATTTGTTCATCTTTTAGTTTTTCCGGAGTATAAATGACCGACCACTTTTGCCTTTTTTCATTACACATTGTCCAGATTTGTAGTTGCGCCTTCTGCTGTGGGTTATCCTTTATAATGGAATTAGGAACTTCAAGTCCTTTAGGCGAATTATTCTCAACGCTTTTCTTTGTTACAAGCCTGTATCCATCTGTCCCCCATGTAATAATTAGCCATTTTTGTTGTATATTTGCATCATTTTTTTTGTAAATGAAGGCGTTATAATTGTTCTGATCAGCACCAAAACTGCTTGATAAACTTAACCGGTACTCAGAAGCACAAACCGGTGAAATGGTGCAGTATCCATCTTTGGAGTCATAAGTAATTTTCCATTGTTGTGCCGTATTCCCCTTGTATACAATTTGATTTACTGGATTTTTATCCTTTCCATTGTAATCATGATCATCCATATACCAACCTGTCGCGGCATTCCTAACAAAATAAGTTCCATTAGCTAATATTTTCTGAGGGATTACATCTTTCCTCTTGACAAAGTAATACTCCTCCCCGCATTTTACATAGTAATTTTCCTTATAATATCCTCGTACAATTGTTTCCTTTTTTGCTTTCCCATTGCTATCTTTCTCCAGTTTTAAAGACTCGCCCGACAAGTCATTATACATCCTTAATGTTGCCGATGTACCTTTTGGCGTAACCTTAAAATAAATTTTATATGCAGTAAACTTCAGCTTTTTATTAGTGGCTTCACCTTTGGGGTCTGTGTAGGTAATCGGATTATTGTCACAATACAAATACCGATTTGCTCCTAAAGCACTACTTTGTGTATCAAAATGCTTATCCGCATTCAAAAACCGACCCCAGCTCGGCGCATAGTAGCGGCTCTGGAGATAGTACCGCCCTGTCTCGAAATCATAATAATACCCGCGATAGGTCAGCTGATTCGTCAGCAGATACATCAGCAAATACAGGCCGGATAAGGGGTCGGTTTGATTGGCGGCTTCCATGGTTGGGGTGCCCCAGGCGTCGTAGGTGTAGATTACTTCCATCTGGCGGTTTTTTGCGGAATAGAGACCTTGCGTATCACCGAACATGTTTTTGATGTACCAGACGGTGTCGCCTTCGCCGGTTGCGTCCTTGTAGGTGTAGCCGAGGGATTCGCCGTCATCTCCGTAGATAATACGCATTGCTATACTATTACCGTCTTCGCTGCCCGAGTTGATACCCATATTGTAGCCCAGCAGCAGGGTGCCTTCCCAGATATATTCGTAGTCCACCTGCATCTCTTCGCTGCCCATCATGCCGAATTCCACGGTTTTGTGGGTGCGCAGGCCGTTGCTGTCGTAGCGGTAGCTGGCCGTGCCCGGGGTGGGCTGGCCGAACATATTGAGATGCGCGGCCGCACCGGCGAGCTGCCTGCCCTGCCATTGCAGCTGGGAGGGAGCGTTTACGAAGTCGGTATATTGGGTCGGATTTCCAATGGAATCGTAAGGAATCGTCACGCTGCCGTCCGACAGGCCGATGAGTTTGTCGTCTTCATAGGCGAGGGAAAGGCCGCTGAGCGGGTTCTCCAATTCATCCTCCACCGTCAGCTCGTAGTACGTCCGCGCGGTCATGTTGCCGCCCTTGTCGTAGGTATAGGTGATGGTTTGGTTGGAGATTTTGTTATCTGGAATTGTCAATAAAAGTGCAGTCATAAAACACACTAAACGAACTTTGCCGGAACAGGAGTGGAGCGTAGCGGAACGAGTGTTCCGGAAAATTTCGGCCGTCGATCCGAGACTACGCTGCACCCAACTGGCTCGCTAGACGATGTATTGCCGGAGGCAATCCTCCTGGATTT
>JAVBPP010000049.1:0-26085 GCA_031549535.1 Oscillospiraceae bacterium | reverse complement strand
CTTTTTTGTGTTTCATCCATTCGCAAAATCCGCCGCAAAACGTAATTACCTTGCGTTTTGCGGCGGCTGCAGTTTTACTCTTTACCCTGATACGCCTTACGCTCAGCGTTATTGTAGTCCTCAACAATTTTGCCGTCCATAATGCGGATGACACGTTTGGCGGTGTCCGCGATGTCATTGTCGTGGGTGATGAGGATGACTGTGCGCCCTTCGTCGTTTAATTCGTGCAGAATGCGCATGACCTCGGTGCCGGAGTGGGAGTCGAGGTTCCCCGTGGGTTCGTCCGCAAGGATAACGGGCGGCCTTGCCGCAACCGCGCGGGCGATTGCAACGCGCTGCTGCTGCCCGCCGGACATCTGTGAGGGCAGGTGCCCGCTGCGCTTGGTTAGCCCCACGCGCTCGAGTGCCTCGTCAGCCAGGCGGGAGCGTTCCTCCGCGCGAATGCCGCGGTAAATCAATGGCAGCTCCACATTGCCCTTGGCCGTTAGGCTGGAGATGAGGTTAAAGCCCTGAAAGATAAAGCCGATTTCTTTGTTGCGTATGGCGGAAAGTTCATCGTCCGTCAACTTGGAGACATCGTTTCCGTTTAAATAGTATTCTCCGCTGGTGCCTACGTCCAGAATACCCAGCATGTTCATCAGCGTGGATTTGCCGGAACCGGAGGGGCCGACGATGGCGACAAACTCGCCGTGGTCAATTGCCAGATCAATGCCGTCCAAGGCGCGTACCTCGTTCTCGCCGGGGTTGTAGATTTTATAGTAGGAGCGTATGTCAATTAAATGAGCCATGTTTTTACAGACCTTTCTGCTTATTTTCCGCCAACTGAACCGTCCCAGGTGTCCACTTTTGTTGCCTTCATTTCTTCTTCGTCAAACCAGCGCGTGGTGACAGCCTTGGTCTCTGTGAAGAACCGCATGCCGTCCTTGCCCAGGGCGTGCAAGTCGCCAAAGAAGGAGTCCTTATGCCCCGTGAAGGGGAAGATGCCAACAGGGACGGGAATGCCGACATTGACACCCACCATGCCGCCGTGGGTGCGTTTTGTGAATTCGCGTGCGTAATACCCATTTTGGGTGAAAATCACGGAGCCGTTTGCAAAGCGGTTGGCGTTCATCACGGCAAGGCCTTCTTCAAAATCCTTCACACGCTTGATGCACAGCACAGGGCCGAAGATTTCCTCATTGCCTACCGCCATGTCAAAGCTGACGTTATCCAAAATCGTCGGGCCAAGGTAAAAGCCGTTTTCAAAGCCGTCAACTTTGGCCTTTCTGCCGTCCAGCACAATCCGTGCGCCCTCGGCAACGCCCTTGTCAATCCAATCCAAAATGGATTGCTTATGCGCCGCGCTGACAACGGGGCCAAGCTCCGAGGATTTATCATACGCCGGGCCAATCTTTAATTCACTGGCGTATTGCGCCAGCAGGCGTGTCAATTCGTCCGCAATACTCTCCTGTGCAACAATTACCGGCAGCGCCATGCAGCGCTCGCCCGCGCAGCCGAAGGAGGAGTTGATAATGCCGCGCGCGCTGCGTTCGAGCGCCGCGTCCTCCAAAACCAGGCCGTGGTTTTTTGCCTCACACAGCGCCTGCACGCGTTTGCCGTGCGCCGCGGCGGTGGAATAAATATGCAGGCCCACGCTGGTGGAGCCGACAAAGCTGATGCCTTTGACGTCCGGATGCGTCAGAAAAATTTCAGCCTCGTTGCGTGAACAGGTCAGAATATTTAACACGCCCGCCGGGAGCCCGGCCTCCTGCCACAGCTCTGTCAATCGCAGGGCGGTCATGGGGGTCATGGAAGCGGCCTTGAGCACAAGCGTGTTGCCCGCCGCAATGCAGAGCGGCGCCATCCAGCCCATGGGTATCATGCCCGGAAAATTGAAGGGAACAATGCCGGCAAATACGCCGACCGGTTCGCGGTATAACACCGTGTCGTATCCGCCTGAGGTATCCATCAGGCTTTCGCCCAAAAGCAGGGAGGGGGCGCTGCAGGCAAATTCCACAGGCTCCTTGACCTTGAGGATGTCGCCCTCCGCTTCCGCCCAAACCTTGCCGTGTTCCCGCGCGACAAGTTCCGTAAGTTCCTCCATATGCCGTTCCAGCAAATCGCGGAAGCGAAACAGCACCTGCACGCGCTTAAACACCGGCACAGCCGACCAGCTGACAAAAGCGGCCTTCGCGGCGGCAATGGCCTGCTCCACCTCCTGTTTGGTGCAGCAGGGAGCCTGCGCCTGCACCTCTCCTGTGCTGGGGTTATACACATCCATATAGCGCTGTGCAGCGGAATCCTTCCATTCGCCATTCACAAAGTACTGAAGCTTTTTTACTGCCATGTTCCCGGTTCCGTCCTTTCCATTCAAGCGTAAAAATCCAGCTTGTTAACTATTTATACAATTTTACGTCATAATTTGTTAGGCAGTCAAGGTTTTATTTGTAAATTTTTCGAACAGAGTTTTTTGAGCAACATATTTTGATTTGCATAGTACGCATTGTCAACGAAATCATTACGCAAGCATTTAGATGCTTCTGCTTGATACGAGCGTCCGGGTTTCGTATCACGCGATTGTTTATGACTTGCCATGCCGGCGTTCGTTCAGCTCCCGCAGTAGCTCGCTGTGCCGCTTATCGGATAAGGGGTAGCGCAACATTGGCAGGACACACAGCAGCGCGCCCACGACGCTGGGAATCGTAGCCAGAAAAAACAGCATGCGCATATCTCCGGCGAATACGGCGCTTGTTTTGGCAACGCCTCCCGCTTCAATAAAGGTGTTCAAGTCCGCGATGCGCTGTCCCGAAAAACCGCTTAGTGCATACACCACGCCGCCAATCAGGGAGGAGATGCCAGTACTGAGCTTGACTGTGATGGTCTGGCCGGAGACAAAGACCCCGTCCGGCCGCACACCGCTGTTCCATTCTTCGTAATCCACTGCATCGCTGGTGAACAGGTTTGCCACGATGGATTGGATGGCAGACAGCGTTCCGCCCGCCGTATAACAAAGGGAGGTCAGCACAAGCTGCAAGGAATCCGCCATTTTTGTGGGTGCGCCGCAGAACAGCAGGTAAATCAGCAGCATTGGCAGGGCCGAGGCGATATTGCCCCAGATAAACAGTTTAGATTTTTCGAATTTTTGTGTCAGGTTAGGGGTCAGGCGGGAAGCAATGATTTTCCCTAGGAAGGAGCCGCCGCCGATGAGGACGGAAAATAATATAATTTTGCCCGGATCTTTGTTGGCGTAATAGTAGGTATAAAGTGGCATAGTACCCACCATCTCTACCGCCTTGGGGCTGGCTAAGAGCCCGGAAAGCAGTACGGCGCGAAACGGCCTGTTCCGCCACATGAGTAGGAGGTTTTCTTTGATGGAATTGACCTTTTTCGGCAGGGAAACACGCTCGCGGGCAAAGATGCCCGCCAGCTGGAATGCGGCAACGCCAAGCGGAACAAGCAGGCCCGCAACCAGCAGAAACCCGCGCTGCTCGGTCTGCTGCACACTGCTGCCGCTTTTTGCCAGCATGGTCCCCGCCTGCAAAGCAAGCGGCTGCACCGCGATGCCCAGCATCCCAACAAGTTGGGCAATCATTTTCAGTGAAATCAGCTTGGTGCGGTCGTGTTCATCTTCCGTCATCAGGTTTGGCAGGCTGTGCAGAGGAATATCTCCGGCGGTGAACGCAAGGCCAAACAGGAAGTAGGAAAGAAAGGCCCAGCACACAATGCCCAGACTCCGCGGAGCCACCATGCCCTGCGACGGGTCAAAAATAGCGTTACTGAAACACAACACAAGAAAAATGCCGAGTGGCAAAGGGGAAAACAGCACATAAGGGCGTGCCTTGCCCCATTTGCTGCGTGTGCGATCCATCAAATTGCCCATCAGCGGATCCTTCAGCGCATCCCAGATTTGGTTGACGGTCAGTATCACGCTCACCGCCATGGCAGGAATCAGCAGGGTAAACTGGTAGTAATAGGCAAGCGCTGCGCTGATTCCGTACAGCAGATTTTGCCCCGCCAGGCCGACCAGGTAGAGGTTGCGTTCCCTTTTGGTGTAAGTGCGCAGGTTTGACTGGATTGTCATCGTTGTTCGCTCCTTATTTAAAATAATACCGACCACCGGTATGTATAATGGGCTAAAAAAACGGCATAGTGCCGGAGCAACAATTCCAGGCGATACATGTCGATATCTTCTTTTTGTCCAGGGATATTGACATTGGCATTCGTTCGCCTTATAATACACTCACTTCTCAATAAAGGTGGTATGTGATTTGTTAGTGACGTCTGTTTCGGTGGTTATCAACTGAATATAGTTGCAAAAGGGGTATGAAAAGCGGGGTTTTCCTGCTGTTTTTGTTGTTCCCTTTTGAGAATTCGCCTAACAGATTGTTTCAATTACATTTCGTATAAGCAGCACGGTGAAGGCCGTGCTATTTTTATGACCGCAGGAAACATTCTGCACATTTTATACCAAGCTCCGTTTCTCGGGAGATTGGTATTAGGCTCGAAGGGCAAGCTTTGCTTACTTAACAGAGCGAAGGTGTGGCGTGTTTACCCGCGGATTTTATTTTGAAAGGCATGAAATCATGAGTATAATTTACACAAAGGATTTAACAAAAAGTTTTAAGCGTTTTGAGAAAGAGGAGGGCTTAAAGGGGAGTATAAAAATCCTCTTCAACAGGCGTTTTACAGAAAAACACGCTGTCTCAGACTTTGATTTATCCGTCGAAGAAGGCGAGTTTGTGGGTTTGATTGGCCCGAACGGCGCAGGAAAAACTACATTAGTCAAAATGTTGAGCGGCATCATTGCGCCGACCTCGGGTGAACTGTCCGTGCTCGGCTATTGGCCCAATAAGCTGGAAAACGCATTTAAGAAGCAATATGCAGTGGTTATGGGGCAAAAAAGTCAATTATTCTTTGAGCTGACGCCGACAGATACCTTTCGGCTTTTTAAAGAGCTATACGAAATTCCAACTATCGAGTACAAACAAAATGTTGATTACTTTGTTGATTTGTTTGGGGTAGCAGAATTTTTGAATGTCCAGGTGCGAACGCTTTCCCTCGGTGAGAGGATGAAAATGGAGTTGATAGTCGCGCTGCTGCACAATCCCCGTGTACTGTTTCTTGACGAGCCAACCATTGGCCTTGATGCCGTGGCGCAGCGCCAGATGCGGTCATTTTTGCGTGAGGTCAACCGCGATAGGGGTACAACAATCATGCTGACATCGCACTATATGGAGGACGTGCGCAGCCTCTGCCCACGAAGCGTCGTCATCAATCACGGAAAAAAGCTGTATGACGGTGCAACGCATACGCTGTTCGAAGCATATCAGACCCACAAAAAAGTAACGGTATTGTTTGAAACCGAAACCGATTTCACCGCGTTGCCAGGGATGGACATCCTGGAGCAAAGCCCGCATAAAGTGGTGTTTATGGTTCCGCGCGAAAGGAGCGGCGCAGTAATCTCAGCTGTCACACGGGACTATAGCTTACAGGATATTACAGTCGAGGAGGAAGACATTGGGAAGGTAGTAGAGCGCATCTATGCCGGCGGGGGTATGAGCCAATGAAAAAATATCTTGCTGTAGCGAAAAATCTGTTCAAAGCGCAAATCGTCTACCGTTTTGACGTTGCGATGACAGCGCTTGCCACAGTCGGGCGGGTGTTGTTTGCCTGGATTCTGTGGGGCGCGGTTTTTTCGGGGCGGGAAACGGTAGGGGGGTTCACATTCGAAGGCATGCTGTCGTATTACCTGGTCAGCTCATTTCTGGCCTCGCTTGAGATGTCTTCCGGTGTGAGCGGCGAGGTATCCTCGCGCATACGGGGCGGTACCTTTTCGCGCTTTATGGTGATACCCTCAAACCCGTTGCTGCATTTTATGGCGCAGGATTTCGGCGCGGCAGCTTACTACGCCATATTTGCAATCACTGCCACCGTATTGAGTGGTCTGGTGTTCGGGGTCAATTTGAGCATTACGCGGGATATCGGGGCGTTATGTTGTGCGCTGCTTCTGATTCCGACTGGGCTTGTGTTTATGGTGAGTTATCAATTTTTCTTCGGCGTGCTGGCGTTCAAATTTCAGGATACGGGATTTTTCTGGCATTTACAGAGCAGTGTCATTGCATTTATCACCGGCACCATTTTCCCGCTGTCGCTTCTGCCGGGCGGTGTAATCTCTGTACTAAAGCTTCTGCCGTTTACCTATGTCACCTATATGCCCGCAATGCTCATCACCGGCGGAGCCGACTTTCGGGAAGGGCTGCTTGGAATATTGGTATTGGCGGCGTGGACTGCCGCCATGCTGTGCATTGGCGGGGCAACGTATCACCGGCTGCGCGTGAAGTATGACGGGGTGGGCGCATGAGACGAAATTTGAAATTTATTCTGCTTCTTGTAAAGCTCAAACTGCAGCATATGATGGTGTTCCGCTTGAGTTTCTTCGGTGCGTTTTTTGCCGACGGAATGCTGTTTATGGTGCAATTGTTGGCGTTCAACGTGATTTATTCTCAGATTGATTCCATCGGCGATTGGAGCCGTGGGCAAATGCTGATTTTTATTGGCACCTTCTCCATGATTAATGGCTTAAATATGTTGATTTATTTTTTTGGTATATTGAGCATACCGGAATTAATCCGCTCCGGGGGCTTGGATAGTTACATCACAAAACCTGTCAATTCGCTGCTTCGCCTGACGTTTGAACAGATTAACCCCGGCTCGTTTCCGCTGCTGATTTTGAGCGGATTGATTGTGGCTTACGGCGTATCCGTTTCAGGGGTAAGCGTTTCCGTGCCGATGGTGGCGGCCTATGCCGCACTTGTGCTGTTGATGACGCTTCTTTACTACGATATGGAGGTTATTCTGCGCACATTACCGTTTTTCTTTCTTTCAACAAGCGCCGTAGATAGACTCGAGGGAGAGCTCTTGGAATTCAACTTTAAGATACCCGGTGTGCTTTTCAAAGGCATGTTTAAAATCGTTTTTTACTTTATCTTGCCCTACGGAATTATGGCCACTGTGCCAACACAGCTACTCTCCGGCACACTAAGCGCAAGCGGACTGCTTCAGGCACTGGGTGTGGTTGTTGTGTTTACAGCTCTTACGTTATGGTTTTGGAGGTTTGGGCTGAAGCATTACAAAAGCGCAAGCTGTTAAAAATTGTAAAGCTTATTAGTCCACCAACGAAACCTTTCCAAATCTTGGTGGTATTTTCGCCGTCAGCCTGCGTTGTCCTCCTTGCTTTACGACAGTAAAGCCGCGTCGTCCGCCTGGACTGACGACAAAAACCCTCACCAATCTTCTGGCAAGCTTTCATTGGCGGACTAATAATGAGAAGGAATGCGGCTTTGTTCCTGCTGCGCATTGATGTTTTGCACATAACTCTCATATCCGTTGCCAAACGCCTGCGCCAACTCCTCGTTCATCACATCGCTCAGCCCATACTTTTCGCACAAATCCAATAAAAAAAATACTTTACGCAGCAGCTCGGCTTTTGTTGCCGGAAAGGTGCTGGGGTCAAGCCAAATATTCAGCAGCAGCATCAAAACTTCAGCCAATTCCTTGGGAAATGCCGTTTGTATCGTGCCCTCCCGCACCCCTTGTTCAATTACAGGAGAAAAATAGTAGCGCGCGTTTTCCTCCACGGAGCGTTTTAATCGGTCAACCAAAAAGCGCGGTGTGTTGGCTTGAATCACGCCGAAGTCCCGGAACGCTTTTTCCTGCGGGTCGGTGAACGTGGTGAGCAGCATTCTGCGAATTTTTTCAATGGCGTTCATCGTTGGGTCATCACGGATTGTGCCCCAGCCGCCGGAGTCGTCCTGTGAAAAAATATGATCGGACACAGCGGAGAGTATTTCTTCCTTTGATTTAAAATGGTGGTAAATGGCACCTTTGGAAAGGCCGCCCAAGCGGTCAACGATGTCTTGAATCGTCGTCCGCTCGTAGCCCTTTTCTAAAAAGAGCTGCAAGGCCGTCTCTATAATTTTTTTTACCGTTTGTTCCGGATATTTATTGCGTGCCATGGCAAATCCTTACTCATTTCATCATTCAGCGGTTGACAATATTAGCGCAGTGGTAGAACCGCGTCATTATCCGGTGTGGGGTCAAAGATTATCGGCGCGAGGAAGCTACGCAGGTCGCCGACCTTTAGTTTTTCTATCAGAGGATTACCCAGAACGCTCAGGTTGCCCACTATGGCGAGCAGCGCCTTGCCGATTGGGGTTTCAATGGAATAGGGCTCGTCGCCCGCGTAGATATTGCGCACCAGTTCCACGGCCAAATCCTTGACCTTGACGTTGCGAACGCTCTTGTCAATACGCTGCGGACAAAAGAAGAGATAGCCTGCCTGCCCCAGGGTTAGTTTATCCAGCAGTTTGCCCAGCGCCTGGATGGGGGCGCGGTATTTGTAGACGGTTTCGCTCTCCACGCTAAAGCCGCCGGAATGCGCTGCCAGGCGGTCAATATCATAGGCGGCACAGAAAAAGATATCCTTGAGCAGATAGTCAAAATGTTCCTTTAAGTATTCGCTGACGCTTTTCCCCTTCAAGTCCCAATCGAAATTTGCCACGCGCTGCGTCTGCACATGCATGGCATCCCCGTCAATTGTCACCTTACGGATGGGGGTATTGTAGCCCACAAGGGAACCGGTGTTAATGTCATATAAGCGATTGCCCTTGGCGGTTGTTTTGTGGCCTATATTCTGCATATGGGTGTGGCCGGTGAAAATGAAGCGCAGCCCGGCATCCGCAAGGATGGTGGAGGTGTTTTCATAATCGCCCAGCATATCCCGGCGGCTGATGAGCGGATAAATGGGGGAGGGCGGCAAAACGGGATGGTGCGTCATTGCAAAAAGGAACTGCCCCTCCTCCTTCGCCTTGCGGATTTGCTCCAAAATCCAATCCATCTGCTTGGGGTAATAGCCGCAGAAGGCGCGGCCGTCGCCGTCGTCATTCAAGCATAGCAAGCGGTAGCCCGGCGCAAGCTGCACAACGTAGGAAAGCTCCTCAAACTCCGCAATCGCATCACAAAAGCCGAATTCGTTGTAAAGTCCGCGCAATTCGTTGCGATAGGTTACCCCTGGGCGGCGGTTTTCACCATTGTCAGAAATTGAGGTTTGGCCGTAGTCGTGCGTGGCGGTGATGACATAAACCTTTTTTCCGTTTTCCTGCAAGCGGCGCAGTTTGGGAATCAGCCCGTCATGGCTGGCGCGCTCGCCGTTGTTGGACAAGTCACCCGCGACAAGCACAATTTCTGTATCCTGTTGCGCTATCATTTGGTCAAACGCGGCGTCGATAATGGCGCCGCTCTCGTTGAGCGTTTTCTGGTCAACATGGTCGCTCCAACCCAGCGCTTCGTAGTTGTAATAGTGGGTATCCGTCACCAGGAAAAATTTCAGCATAATGTCCCCCTTTTATAGACCGGTTTTATCACGGATATAACTGCGTGCCTTTACTGCGTATTCAAAGGGATTTGCCTTTGCGGGGTCCTGCTCCGCTTCCACAACCACCCAACCGGCGTAATTGCTTGCGGCGAGAATGTCAAAAACAGGGGTAAAATCAAAATCGCCGTCGCCGGGCACTGTAAAGGAACCAGCCCTTACACAATCCAAAAAGCTCCAGCCCTGGTTCCTGCCCTCGTCTATGACGCTCCGGCGGATGCTCTTGAGGTGCACATGCTTGACACGGCTCGCATATTTGCGCAGCACAGCAATGGCGTCCTCGCCTGAAAAAGCAAGGTGTCCGGTGTCATATAGCAGATAAACCAGATTGGGGTCGGTCAGCTCCATGAGGGTATCAATTTCCTCGGCAGTCTGCACGCCCGTACCCATATGGTGGTGCACTGTAAAGTACATATCTTTTTCACGCGCGAGTCTGCCCATCTCGTTAAAACCCTCGGCAACCAGTGCCCACTGTTCTTTGGTATACACCGGTTTTTCGCCAAAAATGCTGACAGACTTGCCTTGAATCGAGTTTCCCTGTTCCGAAGCTCCGATTACACGCGCACCCAGCGCATGTAAAAAGTCACGGTGCTTGATAAATGCGTCCAGCGTTGCGTCCAGCCCATCCGAGAGCAGAAGCGATGAAAACCAGGCATTACAGATGCGCATACCGCGCACCTCCAGCTTGTGTTTGAGCGTGGCAACATCCTTGGGATATTTGTTGCCGATTTCGCTGCCGGTAAAACCCGCAAGCGCCATTTCGCTCACGCACTGTTCAAACGTGTTCTCCTTGCCGAGGTCGGGCAAATCGTCATTGGTCCAACCGATGGGGGCAATTGCCAGGTTTACGCTGTTTTTATTGAGCATATGAGTTTCCTCCCTTTCATTTCACAGATTATTAATACGCCCTTGCCTTTTTGATATTCTCCTGCATATCCGCATAACACGCTTGCACGCGCGTGCTTTCCGAAACCTCCGCAACGCCCACGCGCCACCAGGCGTCGTAGCCGCCGCTCATGCTTTTGTGGGCAACCTTGATATCAAACAGCGTGCAGCAACTCTGCGTTTTCGCGTCCGCAAGCGCCGCCTGCAGCTCCTGTGCGTTGGTAACGGTATACGCCTTACAGCCGTAACCCGCGGCGATTTTGGCAAAATCAATCGCAAGTTCCGCGCCGTCCAGCAAACCGCTTTGCGCATTGCGCGCCATAAAGCGTGTGCCGAAGGTATCCGTACCCTGGTTGTTCTGCAAGTTTTCAATGCAGCCCCAGCCGCGGTTGTCAAAGAGCATGATGTTGATTTTTTGCCCCTCTTGAATGGCTGTAAACAGTTCACTGTGCAGCATCAAAAAGCTACCGTCACCTACCATAGCATACACTTCTTTTTCCGGCTCTGCAAGCTTTGCACCCAAAGCGCCGCAGATGTCATAGCCCATGCAGGAAAAGACGTATTCCATATGATAGGTTTTGGGCATTTCCGCCCGCCACAGCCGCTGCATACAGCCCGGCAAACTGCCGGAGGAACCCACGGCAACGGAATCCGGCGCAATGTTTTGATTGATTACCGCAAGGGCACGGGTCTGGGAAAAGCCGTTTTCTAATTCTATGTTGTCATTTCTGTCCATTTCCGTCACCCAGCGCGCCTTAACATCCGTGAGATAGGCGCTGTCCCAGCCGGAAACATAACGCTCCGCTTCCATCCTCCGTTTGAGTTCCTCAAAGGCCGCCCCGGCGTCGGCAATCACTGCGGCGGCATCCATTTTAAACGCGTCAAACGCACTGACATTGATAGAAAGAAGGTTGCAATCCGGATTCTGGAACCCCCATTTGGAAGCTGTGGTGAAGTCTGTCAGGCGTGTACCAACAGCAATTACCAAATCCGCCTGCTTGGCAAGTTCGTTTGCCGCCGCGCCGCCTGTAACGCCGATGCCTCCCATATTCAGGGGATGATTCCAGGGAATCTGCCCCTTACCGGCCTGCGTTTCGCCGATGGGGATGTTGCAAGCTTCCGCAAACGTGAGAACATCCTCCCACGCCTCGGAATAGGTTACACCGCCGCCCACAAACAGCAACGGCTTTGCCGAGCGGCGCAGCACAGAGAGAGCCAGCTCGGTTTCCCGCTCCGTCGGCACGCGGCGATCAAGATACCATACGCGCTTCTGCAGGAAATAGTCCGGATAATCATAGGCCTCGCCCTCCACATCCTGCGGCATGGCAAGGCAGACCGCGCCGGTTTCCGCCGGGTCGGTCAGCACGCGCATGGCATTGAGCGCGGCGGTCATCAGCTGCTCGGGACGCACGATTCTATCCCAATACTTACACACGGCTTTGAACGCATCGTTCGCCGTTGTTGCGTAGCTGGTCGGCTGCTCCACCTGCTGCAAAACGGGGTCTGGCTGGCGGCAGGCGAAGGTGTCGCCCGGCAACAGCAGCAGCGGAATGCGGTTGGCTGTCGCTGTACCCGCAGCCGTAACCATATTCAGCGCACCGGGGCCGATGGAGGAGGTGCAGGCGATGATGGCGCGGCGGTTTTTCTGCTTGGCATACGCAATAGCGGCATGCGCCATGCCTTGCTCGTTGTGGCCCTGATAAAAGCGCAGGCTATGCCCGCCCTGCTCCAGCGCCTGCCCCAGGCCGCAGACGCAGCCATGGCCGAAAATGCCGAACACGCCGTTTACAAATTTTTCCTCTTTGCCGTCAAACTGGATGTACTGATTGTCAAGAAACCGTACGAGTGCCTGAGACATGGTGAGTTTCATAGGAATGGCTCCTTCGTGTTTTTTTATGCAAATGGGAATTATTGTTCTGTATGTTTCAGTTCTTCTTTTTCATTTTATTACTACCTCTATTTGCCACATTCTTCTATTATTTTTTTAAAGATTTTCCTTTATGGTTTGCCGACGCTTTTATGACGCTCCAGACGATAGGATATCTCTTGTCCCTGTTCGTTATAATGTGCTGTATTATGTTTTTTCCTTGCTTTTGCCGCCGCTATCTCCGCTTTAATAATTTCTACGTAGTATTGCACATCGTCTGGATTGGAAACATCGGGATTGAAATAGTAGTTCCAACTGCATAAATAATAATGCTCGCCATCAATCGTATATGTCCGCTTTAAGCCGCAGTTAGCGCTGCCGTCAATCCACACAGGAAGACCGTCAACCCAAGGGCGGTCGCAAGTTTCCGATTCGCTGTGGCAACGTCTTATTGTGCGAAACATCTTTTTAATATGTTCCGGCATTTTTTCAATTATGTCTGTGTAGCAATCAATAAAATTTAATTTCAACTCAACCGTCAACCCGGTTTTATCCAGAGTATACCGTAGCACAAGCGGTTGCTGTTTTTTCAATTCAAGCGGTTGTTTTCGATTTGTGTCCGGAAAATATGTAATACCCTTGTCGCCGTGACGAATGATTAATCCTTCCTGCTCCAAGCGTTCATTCATCTGAAGGAAAAATTCGCGCGTTCCATCGTCCAATTGTTGGGCAAATATCTCATCTTTTGTCATCTTTATTCTTCCTTAATTTCAAACAATAATATAAGCACTTTTTCACCTTTTGCCATAATGACTTTATGTTTATCTTGTTCACCGCTCGGAATAAAAAAGCAATCTCCAACCTTATAATATTCCAGTTTTCCATTGTAATCATTTGAAAAAGATCCTTCTACCACATAGCCTGCATGACCTGTGCAGCACCAATCCGGTTCGACAAATCCTTCTGAAAATTCTACAAGCCTCATTTGCTGATTGCCATTCGTATACTTTTTATAACGGACGCCATTTGCAGGTTTAATCCAATCTATAAATTCAAAATTTACTAAATGGTTCATATAAAATACCCACTTACATAAGTTTTATCCCCTGTAATATTCGTCCTCAACCCATCTTACCGGATTTTCCTCTATGTATTGCCAATGGTTTTGATAATCCTCTTCATCGCGGATAATGTGGTCGTGAAATCTTGGTTGCCACAACGAGAATGCAATTTTCTTTGTGATTGCACCTTTGAATTGTTTGATGATTCTCGAAATCGTAGGGACGAACTGTGTTCGTCCGCTTTCCGCCATAATAAAAATAATCATATGGACATGGTTTGGCATAATAACGTACTTATCTACTTTAACATCATCATACGTGTTGTCTAAAACTTTAATTTCATTTTCGATAATCATTCCATATTCAGACAACTCCGGACGAACACAGTTCGTCCCTACAATCTTTCCCAGCATTTCATGTCTGTCTTTGACGCAAATGGTAATGAAATATGCACCATTACTACTATAATCATAATTTTTCAGTCTGATATTCTTTCTCGCAGGCACATCTTTCATACATCATTCACAAGGCCAAATATCCGCGTCCGGCTGTGTCACCCACAGGTGCTCCGGCACGAAAGTCGGCGTGATGTAGGGATCGCCCGGCAGATGGCGAATTACCCAGAGATACCACATGGCATAGCCGGGGGCGGTAGTCTGGGGATGCGTTTCTTCTTTTGTGATAAACACGGTGGAATTTTGGTGGGTCTTGATCACTTCTTCGCCTAATTCCGCGTAACCGAAGCCGTTTTCGGGGTTAAAGCGGTAGAAATAGATTTCCGGCTGGCTGTGGTAATGCGGCGGATAGCTGGACCATTTGCCGGGGAAGCCGATGACCTCGCCCAGCACCAGATTCGCCTGCGGGGCGTTGGAGTGGTCAAACACGGTGCGTACGATACGCGTAGAGGTTTCACGCATCGTCCCTGCGCCGCGGTGCTCATCCGGCGTTTCTTCCGGCAGATAAAGCCGGGGCGCAAAATCCCGCAGATTTTCTGTGCGGTGCACCGTCCATTCACATTCCGTTTGTGCCGTAAGCGTCACGGAAACGCCGCGCGGCACATGCAGCACGGTGGGCGATTCGTCGAAACAATTCTTGCGCTGTACCGTTTGCTTCTCACAACCCCACTCTACAAGCGCACGGCCGCTGATGAGCAGATACGCCCGCTCCAGCTCCTGCGCCTCTTGAAAGGTTTCCCCCGCCCGCATGCGCAGCAGACCAAAATCCATCAGCGAGTTTTGCTGTGTATCTCCTATGGTTGCAATGGGGTTATACCCGTATGGGAATATTTTTTCTCCATGTATATGCATAGTAGCCGTCCTTTCCGACGCGTTTTCTAGCTTCCTTTCGTATACGAACACTTCGGTCCCTTTCCTGTTGACCATTTCGCCGGTTTTTTGGTATCCAAGTTTTTCGTGTAATTTTATGCTGGCAGCGTTGTTTTTTCGGATTTGTGCCGTAGCTTTCGTATATCCTTTTTGCTTGGCGTGAAGGAGACCCAACTCCATCGCCTGCGTTCCATACCCGTTTCTCCAGTGCTTCTCCATGATTTCCGGCCCAAGACTGATTGTGGCTGCGTCATGCTCATACAGGGAAACGAAGCCAACAATTTCCGCCTCACAGACGACGGCAAACATTTCAAAATATCTTCCGTTATATTCCATTGAAGCAAATTCCGCAATGGTTTGCATACATTTCTCCTGCGACATATCCGGGAAAATATCTCGCATCATAACCGGGCAATCCGCCTGAACAAAATGCCGAAGATGTAGCATGGTGGATGCCTCCTTAGCGTTGAGCAAAACTAGGTGATTGCGCGTCTACATTCCGGCGGAGCGCCGTTTATTTCGGTATCCACCGTGCGGTTGGTAACGACCAAGGCTTTTCGCGCATGGACACGGCATCGGACGCACACAGTGCGTCCCTACGTCGATGTCGGTTGCCTTTTCCAAACGGCATTCACCGGGAACGGCGGTGCGCCCAGTGTGCGCACCCTACGCCTTCTTTCCGCATTCTTGCAGAATTTCTATGGTATTCCTCCCGCTCGCCGGGGCAAACGCGCGGCGCATCTGCTTGCCGTTTGCGAGTGTGCCCTCAGTTTCCGCATACTGTGCGGCGGGGAAAAACAGCTTCCCTTGTGCGGAATATCCGACCACACACAGCAGTTTTTCCTGCGGGATATTCCCCGGCGCGTCCGCGCCGATGACGAGGAACTGCTCCGTTTTGACAATCTCCGCATCTCCCAGGGGTGGAACACCCTTTTCCGCGAGGTATGCGGCATTTGCTCCCGTGTGGAAGCCTTCGCCCAAAACGGCGGTGTCGAACGCTTTTGTCCCTTGCAGCGCTCGGCGTTCCGGGAAAAAGCGGTAGCTCGGTTTTTTCAATGCCAACGCCGCATCAATCGCCTCGCGCGGCAAGCTTTCCGCGAGCAGGATGGCCACATTGTTTTGCTGCAGTGCCGTCTGCAACGCGGCAATTGCCTGTTCCCAACTGCAAGGCTTGCTGTCCAGCAGAGGCGTTGTCACACGCTGTGGGTCGTTCACAAGCCCAAAACCGAAACGCCCTTCCGCGCAGGCAAGGGTTTTGCCGCATGGTACGGCTTTTGTAACGGTTTTGCCCACGCGGGCAAGCTCCATCTCGCAGCCCACCGCGCAGCCGGGACAAATAGTTCTAACACGTTCTTCTTTCAAGGGCACGCTCTTTTTAAACGGCACTTTCTCCTGCAGCGCACCCGTGGGGCACAGCGCAACGCACTGTCCGCAGGAAACGCAGGCGGAATCCGCAAGCCCCTTGCCAAATTCCGGCGAAACCACCGTGGGGAATCCGCGCCCGCTCATGCCCAGAGCTGTGACACCCATCACCTCGCCACACACGCGCACGCACAGGCCGCAGAGCACGCATTTGTCAAACTCATGCGTGAGGTAGGGATGGCTCTCATCCACGCCGTGTTTTTCGCGCGACACGCCGTAAGGCTTGGGATCCGCTTCGTAGTCCCTTGCATAGGAGATTAACTTGCACTCATGATAATCCAAACAGCCGCATTCCAGACAGCGCGCGCCCTCCCGCGCGGCGGCATCCAGCGGCAGCGTTTCGGCAAACGGCAAAAAGTTTTGTTTGCGCATTGCACCCGGCAGAACCTTCTGCTCTGCGCGGGCTTGCTTTTCTCGATCTTGATATTCTTCGGGCGAAACCTCCCGCTCACTGATTAGGGGTTTGCGGTAGGGTATCTCTTGCCCCGCGAGGAAACTGTCAATCACATTGGCCGCCTTCTGCGCTTCGCCGATGGCGGTGATGGCGATATCCGCACCGTTGTTGGTTGCGTCACCTACGGCGAAAACATCCGGCAGATTGGTGCGGAACGTGCTTTCATCCGCAAGTACGGTACGCCACTTCGTGGCCTCCAGCGCTTCCAATCCGGTTAAATCCGGCGATTGCCCGATGGCCATAATCACGCTGTCCAGCGGCAGGTCCGCAAAGGCACCCTCCACGGGTTCCGGCCTGCGCCGCCCGCTTGCGTCCGGCTCGCCCAAGCGCATTTGCTGCAGCTTCACGCCCTGCACCTTGCCATCCCCGTAAATTTCCGTTGGGTTGACCAGATAGCGGAAAACAACGCCCTCCTGCTCCGCTTCTTCCATTTCCAAATCCTCCGCCGGCATTTCTTCCCGTGTGCGGCGGTAGAGGATATACACTTCCTTTGCGCCCAGACGCACGGCGGTGCGGCAGGCATCCATGGCGGTATTCCCGCCGCCGCAGACCGCGACGCGTTCGCCAATCGCGGGCGTTTCACCCAACGAGACGGCGCGTAGAAAATCAATGCCGCCGATTACGCCCGGCAAATCTTCACCCGGCACGCGCATGTTACCCGAGCGCCACGCGCCGACAGCCACCACAACTGCGTCGTGTTCTGTGCGCAGCGTATCCAGCGTAACAGCTTCACCAATACGCACGTTGTTGTGCAGCACAATCCCCATTTTCGCCAGCAAATCAATTTCCGCCTGTAACACGGCCTTGGGTAGACGGTATTCGGGGATGCCGTAGCGCAGCATGCCGCCCATCTGTGGCATCGCGTCATATACGGTTACAGCGTGCCCCTTACGGCGCAGAAAATAGGCCGCCGTCAGTCCGCCGGGGCCGCCGCCGATTATGGCGATCCGTTTCCCGCTTTCCGGCAGCATTTCCGGCAGGGTTAACCCCTGTTCCAAATCAAAATCTCCCGCCACACTTTTGAGCGCGGCAATGGAAATCGGCTGCTCCACATGCTTTCTGCGGCAGGCGGTTTCGCAGGGGTGCGGGCAGATGCGCCCGATGGAGGCCGGAAACGGAATTTTTTCGCGAATGAGTCGCGCTGCTGCGGCATACTCCCCATTTGCAATTAAACCCACATATCCCTGGCAATCCGTCCCCGCCGGGCAGGCAAGGGAACAGGGTGCAATACAGTCACCCAGATGGTCAGAAAGCAATAACGAGAGCGCAAATTGCCGGGAAGCCCGCACACGTTCGCTTTTGGTATCAATCACCATACCGTCCGCCGCCTTGCTTGCACAGGCGCGCAGGAGCTTGGGGTTGCCCTCCTGTTCCACAACGCAAAGGCCGCATGCGCCGTATGGCTCTACACGCGCATCGTGGCAGAGGGTGGGGATCTCTATGCCGGCGCGCTTTGCCGCCTCCAAAATTGTGGCGCCAAGCGGCACCGTCACAGCTTTGCCGTCAACAATCAAATGAATTTCTAGCATCTTACCGCACCTCCACCGCGCCGAAACGGCAAATATCTTTACATGCTCCGCAAGCAATACATGTTTGCGGGTCTATCACATGCGCCTGTTTCCGCTCGCCGGAAATTGCCGCTGTGGGGCACTTCCGCGCGCAGGCGGTGCAGCCGGTGCAGTTCTCGGGCAGGATGGTGTAACGCAGCAGCGCCGTGCATTCGCCCGCCGGGCAGCGGTGCTCCCGGATATGCGCCTCGTATTCCTCCCGGAAATAGCGCAGGGTGGACAAAACGGGATTGGGCGCCGTTTGCCCCAGACCGCATAGGGAACCGTCCTTAATCTGGCGGCAGCTTTCCTCCAGCAGCTCCAAATCGCCCTCTTTTCCCTTGCCATCACAGATGCGCGTGAGGATTTCTAACACACGTTTGGTGCCCACGCGGCAGTGAATGCATTTGCCGCAGCTCTCTTTCGCGGTAAAATCCAAAAAGAATTTTGCCATATTCACCATGCAGGTACTTTCATCCATCACAACCATACCGCCGGAGCCCATAATCGCCCCGGTTTCGGCCAGCTTTTTGTAGTCAATCGGCGTGTCCAACAGGGCTTCGGGGATGCAGCCGCCGGAGGGGCCGCCCATCTGCACGGCCTTAAACCGCCCATCCTCCCGGATGCCGCCGCCGATGTCAAAGATTACATCCCGCAGCGTTTTGCCCATGGGCACCTCTGCGAGGCCGCCGCGCCGAATTTTTCCCGTAATGGCAAACACCTTGGTGCCCTTGCTGTCCTCAGTGCCAAGCGCGGCAAAGGCCTCGCCACCGTGCGACAGAATCCAAGGCACATTGGCGAAGGTCTCCACAGTGTTGATGTTGCTGGGTTTCTGCCAATACCCGCTTTGCGCCGGGACCGGCGGTTTCAGCCGGGGCATACCGCGCTGCCCTTCCAGCGATTCGATTAAGGCCGTTTCCTCCCCGCAGACAAATGCGCCCGCCCCCGCCTTGATGCGCACATGGCAGGAAAAGCCGGAATGCAGGATGTTTTCGCCGATATAGCCGGCCTCCTCGGCCTGCCGAATGGCGTGCTCCAGGCGCGTGATAGCCAACGGGTATTCCGCGCGGACATAGACCACAGCCTGCGTTGCGCCGATGCAGTAGGCGGCAATGAGCATGCCTTCCAAAAGGGCGTGGGGGTCGCCCTCGATAAGGGCTCTATCCATAAACGCGCCGGGGTCGCCCTCGTCTGCGTTACATATCAAATATTTTATGCCATCCGTGCTCTCAGCCTTGCGCGCCGCGTCCCATTTGAACCAGGTGGGAAAACCTGCTCCGCCGCGCCCCGCCAGACCGGAGCGTTTGATTTCTTCAATCACATTCTCCGGCGAATGCCCGAGTGCCTCCTCCAGCGCCCGGTAGCCCCCCGCGGCTTGATATTCGGGCAGCGATTCCGGGTCAAGCCGCCCGCAATTGCGCAGTGCAATGCGCGTTTGTTGCGATAAAAACACGGCGTCCTCGGCCGAAAGCAGCATCTCCTGCAGCAGGGTTTCCTCTCTTGTCTCTAAAAAGCGCACAAGCTGCTCCAGCTGTTCAGGTTGCACCCGCACGCAGCGGTATTGCTTACCATCGTCCCATTGTATATCCACAATCGGCTCCAGATAGCACATACCTACGCAGCCCACGCTGCCCAGCCTAGCCGCAATGTTGTGCTGTGTTAGGCTATCCTGCAGCGCGCGATAAACCTTTTCCGCGCCTGCGGAAATGCCGCAGCTACCCCGTCCTACACGGATTGTCAGCATGATTCGGCCTCCTTCCGCAGGGAGAACAGGATATCCTTCAATTTTTTCGGCGTAAGCATTCCGTAGGTTTCGCCATTGATCATCATAACAGGGGAGAGGGAGCAACAGCCCAGGCAGGCGACATTTTTTAGGCTGAACAGGCCGTCCGTGGTGGTTTCGCCGTCCTCAATGCCCAGTTCCTCACGGATGGTTCTTTCCAATAACTGGGATCCGTTGACATGGCAGGCCGTGCCTTGGCAGAGCAAAATCAAATATTTCCCGACAGGCTTAAAGCGAAACTGGGTGTAAAACGTGGCAACGCCGAACACTTGGGCGGGGGGGAGCTGCAGCTCCCGCGCGATGTGCGCAATCACGGGCTCCGGCAGATAGCCGTAAGCCTCCTGCGCCTGTTGCAAAACAGTAATTAGGCTGCCTGGCACAGTGCGATAAGCAGCAAGCACCCCATCGAGCGCCGATAAATTACAGTCTTCTTCCTTACAGCAGGGCATGGTATACCTCCATTGAATTGTTTGGGCAGTCAAAACACATACAGTATACAAAAAAAAGTAGCACTTTACAAGGCAAAACAAAGAAAAAGCCCACAGACGAATGGGTCTGGGGGAACTGATTCTCATATCAAATTGTATTCGCCGCCAATGGGCCAGTCTCCAATTTCTTCGTGAGAGACTAAAACCGCCGGACTTTCTTTTGCGTATAATTGAATCAGTCGCAAAATCTCGCTGCGCAGCTGCAAATCCAGGCCTGTAAACGGCTCGTCCAACAGCAGCAGGTCACTGGGGTAGGCCAGCGCGCGGGCGATGGCTACCCGTTGCTTCTGCCCGCCGCTGAGTTGATGCGGCTTTTGCAGAAGTTCCCCATCCAAGCCAACGGAGCAGAGCCAGCGGCGAGCCTGCTCTTCACCGCAGACCAGGGAAACATTTTCCAGCGCGGTGCTTTGCGGCAACAGGCGCGGCTCTTGAAACAGCATGGAGATGCGCTTGCCCGCAAAACCGATGCGCCTTCCGCTATCCGGTTGCTCCAAACCCGCTAAAATACGCAGTAACGTTGTTTTACCGCAACCGGAGGCTCCGCGCAGTAAAAATATACCGTTTTTCGGCAGGGTCAGGCTAATATGCTCCAAAACCGGCTTACCGTCAAAGGCCTTATAAATGGCTTCCAATTGAAAAGGCATGATACTTTACACTCCACCTGTTTCGGGTTCGGAGGCTCCTTCCTTTTGCAGCATTTTGAGTAGAAACCCAACCACATATTCCAACGCAACACTCAATAAAATTACCAAAATAGTCCAGGCAAACAGATCTGTAGTTTCCAAATAAATCTTTGCGTCATATAGCTTTGTTCCGATGGCATTTACCGGAATGCTCAGTACTTCGGCGGCAATTCCCGCCTTCCAGGCGAGGCCTACGGAGCTCATACAGCCGGCATAAAAATAGGGTAGCGTCTGTGGAAGGTATAGCTTGCAAAGTCGTTGCATCTTTGTAAAGTGAAAAAGCTTTACCATCTCGCGCAACTCCCTTGGCGTCTGCAGCACTCCTTCACGGACGTTGGACCAAACAATGGGCAACACCATCAGGAAGGCGGCAAAAACGGGTACTGTCCCTTTTTGCAGCCAGATGAGTGCCAGAATAATAATGGAGGCTACGGGCGTTGCCTTTACAACGGTGGCAAGCGGACGGAAGAGGCTATCCAGTATTTCGCTTGCCGCGGTTAGGATGCCAAGCAGGATACCGACCAGGTTGCCCAGTAGCCAGCCCGCCAGGATGCGCAATAGGGTAACGCCGGCGCTTTTCCAAAACGTGCTCTCCAGTGCAAGTACAGCAAGGCGCTGCGCCGTTGCAAGGGGGGAGGGGAGGAGCAGCTCCTGCCCAAGCGCCCAATAAGCGGCATGCCAGAGCAGGAGCCATAACAATGCGGCTCCTGCAAGATAAAGCTTCTTTTTTTGTTTACGAATGGAAATAAAAATCATCCTTTGGCATAGCGTTGCCCACAGCCTGCGGGTTCGCATCAAAGAGTATCTGCAAGTTATCCTTCGCCAGCGACTGCATTGCATCATCTGTAATGCACACAATGTTGCAGTTTGGAATGGCCTTTTTTGCGAGCGCAACGCTGGGCAAAATCTGAAGTTGAGCGGCGAGTTCTGCCGCGGCGTCAAGCTCATCGCCGACAAAAGCCACACTCTGGCGGTAAGCGGCGAGGAAGTCGGCCACCGCACTGGGATGTTCCTGCGCAAAGGCCTTGCGCACCACGATGCAGCCCTGCGCCAGCTTGGAATCCTGCCCTTTCTCCTTAGCGGCGTTCTCCCACTCTTGTGTCAAATCCAGTGCGGTACGAAACTCCGGTTTTTGCCCGGTAAGCGCGGTGACATTCGGCTCCGGCAGCATGCAAATATTCGCCTTGCCGCTTGCCGCCAAGGCGACCACCTCGCTAAATTCACTTTTGTAAGAGATGGTGACGTCCTTGCCCGGCTCCAATCCGTTTTGCTTCAGCAGATAGTTTAGGATGAATTCCGGTGTTGCGCCCTTGTTAGCGGCGTAAATGGTTTTTCCCTTTAAGTCTGCAAACGTTTGAATGCTCTCTGCGTTTTCCACAATATAGAGTACGCCCAGGGTGTTGATGGCCAACATTTGTACCGCGCCGTTTGTTTTGTTATACAGGTTTGCTGCCACGTTTAGCGGGCAGGCGGCGATATCCACGCTTTTGTTGATGAGCATGGGGCCGATTTCCGTGGCCGCACCGAGATAGCTCACCTTATAGTGCGCTGTATTCTGTGCTAGCTTCGCCATGCCGATGCCCGTCGGCCCGCGCAGGGTGGCAATGTTTACGGTAACGGCCGGGGCTTGGGTGGTGCTCGTGTTTGTGCCCGTGGGGGGTTCTGTTCCGCCGCCACAGGCCGCGAGCAGCAGCAGTGCCGCCAAAAGCAGTGGCAGAGCAGAATGCTTCCATAGATGTTTCATGTAGTCTCCTCCTTCAGATATCGTATCTCGCCGCCCTGGCGGCTGATAACGCCGCCCTCCTCCAGTTCGTTCAAAACGCGGTAGAGCGAGGCGCGTCCCATATTGAGCTGCTTTGCCAGCATAGAATAGTTGGGCTTTGTGAGTGTGCCGTGTTCCCGTAGATAACAGCAGAGTTTTTCACCCGCACTGCCGGAGGTGTAGGCGGCAATTCTACGGGTCAAAAAACCCACGCGCTCACTCAGATAGCGGATATAGGCTTGCGCCAAATCCGGCACCTGCTCCATCAAGGAACGAACCAATTCCTGAGGCAAAAACACCACCTCGCAGGCAACGGAGGCAAACAGGGAAGTGGGTGCCTCTTCCCCGGCGCGAAACAGCGTTACCGCACCGAACAGCTCCCCTGCAGACAGCTCGTTGATGAGCGCTTCCCCCTTGCACACGCGCGCACGTCCCTGTAACAGCATGCCCATGGAACGGCTGAAAACCTGCACAGATTCCCCGCGGTGAAATGTCCGGAATACAGCGTGTGCCCGTAATTCCTCTAACAGCAGTGCTTGCGATACACAAGAAAAAATCGCGTGCCTGCGCAGTAGATTTGCCGCTTGTTCCAGTTTTGCAGTTGTCATTTGCGCACCTCGCAAAAAACTGTATCATATGAGACAGATTAATTTTACCGAATTTGGCGCTCCTTGTCAAGTGGTTTGAACTATTTTGTTACAATACTACGTCAAAAAGCCTTGTAATCCGGAAAGATTACAAGGCTTTTCTTTCGCTTGAAATTAAATTTCAGCGCATTTTCAATTATATGAAGTCAAGCTGTTTTCAGTTGGTTGCCTTTGCGGTTATTGTTGTAATATTGGGCAGTGTTGTATTTTCCGGTTCTGTAGTTTCCTCAGTCGTAATGGGGGGAGCGGTATAGGTTTCCGGCAGTGCGTCGCCGGATGAAAACATACGATACACCTGTCTCTTTAAAACGTTCTTTTCCTCCATATACTCCGGCAACACAAATTTAAATTCAATGCTCTTTATAAAATCTTTTATGCGTTGTTCCTGCGCAGCCGCGTCTAGGTCCTTGCTATGAATGAGGAGTGTTACCATCTTCGTGTGTTCCCCAGACGAACTAACCCTCTCAGCTTGTTCTTCCCCCGGAGCAGTCTCCATCCAAATACCATCCTGCGTTTCCACGACAAATTGCAGGTTTTGCAAATCAAATTTGCTGTCATTCACAATCAAGAGGCGCACCACAAACTGGCGGTAGTCATCCGGCTTATTTGCCATATCGGCAAATGCTTCATCACTTAGGTTATATGTTTGTTTAACCGACTGCACAAAGGTTTTATCGCTCTCCTTGTTAGAGTTTAGAGCAGACTTAAAATGTGCGAAATAAGATTCTTTTGTCACACCCTGCGTGGCGTCCAAACTTGCTATATAAAAATGCACCTGCTCGCCCCGCTGGCGCAGCGTCATAACGCTAATCCCTGTAACTGTGGCAACCAACGCAAAAACCAGTAGCAGGCATATGCCGATTATCCATTTTTTCATATTTCAATTCCTTTCTGCTATCCATTCAGTGATTTCAAATATTATACGACCCCCCTCAATCTTTTACAAGATGCTTTTAGAAATAAATCAAGAACATGCGATGCCTTGCTCAACAAACATTCACTTGCAGTGATAGGGGCAATGTGATAAACTGAGCACATAAATATTACCATACAGTATCATCATAATTCAGAAAGTTGTGATTTTTATTTTCGACGCATTGCAACATTCAATTGCCCTCCCCCCAAAACAGATGTCTCTTTTTGTGATTCTAGTTACCGTTGCAGTAGGCTGCCTCCTGCTCCTATTCTTCAAAAGCAAATTGCCGAAGGATCAAGGCCGGGAATTTGCGTTTAACGGTAAGCTCTCCGCCGGCAAGCCACGGGGAGCGGGCATCCTCATTGTCGCGGGTTTCGTTCTGTGCTCCCTGCTGTTTGTTCCGATTACGTTGGAATCGCTTTGCTACTATATCTTTGTTACCGTGAGCATGCTGTCCGGCTTCTTCGACGACAGGGCAAAAAATCCCTGGAACGAGTATGTCAAGGGCGCTCTGGATTTACTGATTTGTCTTGCCACTGCATTTGTCTTTATCCGGACCAATAGTGACAAACTGAACATTGATTTTATCTTTTACACGCTGCATGTGAACCCTTATGTCTACCTCGGGCTTGCAACTGTATTTTTATGGCTCATGATCAACGCTGTAAACTGCAGCGACGGAATTGACGGCTTCTGCGGTTCCCTATCCGTCCATTCCCTCGCGTTCCTTGCCATCGTTGGAAAATCTCTGCAGATGGACGCCGCAATGGAAAGAATGAGCCTCATCCTCATTCTTTCCCTGTTGCCCTACCTTTGGCTAAATGCGGAACCGAGCAAGCTGATGATGGGTGACGCGGGTTCCCGGGCGATTGGTCTGTTTATGGGGATTGCGGTTATGGAAAGCGGGAATATCCTGCTGAGCATTCCGCTGTGCTTCGTCCTACTCTGCGATGGCCTGCTGGGCATCGTCAAGGTCTCTTTGCTGCGCTTTTTAAAGCTGAATCCCTTCAAAAATATTCGCACTCCGCTTCACGACCATTTTCGCAAAAACAAGGGCTGGTCAAACACCCAAACAACGCTTAGATTCTTGATTTTTCAGACTGTCATTTCTTTGGTTACGCTTATATGGGTGCGAGGGTAGAAATTTTTATTGCCTGTGTAGCAATGTTATTCCATTGCCCAAAAATTGCTACGGTTACGGGGCGGGGGGTACAGCGCCATGCACCTGCGTCATCCATGAAATCTGCAGCTCCCGGCCATCTCCCACGTTTGTCGCACAGTGGCTTCTTTTTCCTGCCATTTTCGAAATTTTTATTTGTATCATAAATTTTTCTTGACCTTTTCTGCGCCATTTAGTATAATACACAAGCGTTCTCCAATCAACTAACTTGCCGGTGTGATGGAATTGGCAGACGTGCTGGACTCAAAATCCAGTGGTGGCGACACCGTACCGGTTCGACCCCGGTCACCGGCACCAAGGCACATTAAAGCTCGTAAATCCTTTGTTATCAAGGGTTTGCGAGCTTTCTCTTTGCCCCCGTTTGTCCCTTTAATTTCCCTCGTCCTGATGGCTTTTTACGATAGTCCTCTTGTTTTGCGCTCATTTTGGAGCTTAAAAGCTTTTTAAAAGCGTTTAAAAGCCTTTTCAAACACGTTGTTCAGCGGCACAATATTTACAAAATTTCCTCCATCAGGTCCCATCACTGACCGCCTGAAAACCTAGTGATATCAAACTTTTCCGGTTTTCTCCCGGCCTTTTCGTGCCTCCCCGCCTCGTTGTGTTTTTTGTATTTAGTATGAACATTTACAGCAAAGGTGCGAATTGCCCGCCCATGA
>JAVBPP010000125.1:0-31828 GCA_031549535.1 Oscillospiraceae bacterium | reverse complement strand
ACTTTTTCTTTTTTCCGAAAATGCCTTTTTTGCCGTCGTCATGCCCGGATTCGGCCTCAAACTCCTGTAACAATTCCATCTGCCGCGCAGTCAGTTTTTCCGGAACATCTACAACGATGTGCACAAACTGATCGCCGCGCCGGGTACGGGAGTTCAAATGCTGAATGCCCTTGCCCTTCATGGCAAACACCTTGCCGGGCTGGGTGCCGGCGGGCATGTTGAACATCACCTTGCCGTCCAGCGTGGGCACCTGAAAGCTTGCACCCATGGCCGCCTGCGCAAAGGTGACGTGTTGCTCTAAATGAACATTGTAGCCGTCCCGCTCAAAAAAGGCGTGGGGGCGGACAAAAACGGTGACGTGCAGATTTCCGGCAGGACCGCCGTTGACACCCGCGTTGCCCATACCGTTTACATTGAGCACCTGGCCGTCGTCAATACCGGCGGGGATGTTAACTTCTACTTCCCGCTCATTGGCCACACGGCCGTTGCCGCGGCATTTGGGGCAGGGCTTTTCGATGAAACGCCCTTTGCCCGCGCATTTGGGGCAGGTTTTGGAGGTTTGTATTGTGCCGAAGGGGGTGCGCTGCTGCGCAGCCACCTGGCCGCGCCCGTTACAATCCGGGCAGGTTTTCGGCGTGGTTCCGGGGGCTGCGCCGCTGCCGGAACAATCCGGGCAGGCCTCTACCACGCGGGTCTCCACCTTATGTTTGCAGCCCTTGGCCGCCTCCTCAAATGAAAGTGTCAGCCGCGCTTGCACATCCTCACCCCTGCGTGGGGCATTCGGATTCGCGCTGCGCCCGGAGGAACCGAAGCCGCCGCCGAAAAAGCTGCCTAAAATATCGCCCAAATCAAAATCAAAGCCGCCGCCGAAGCCGCCGGCTCCGCCCGCGCCGTAGTTCGGGTCAACGCCCGCGTGGCCGAAGCGATCGTAACGCGCCTTTTTGTCGGCGTCTGACAGCACTTCATAGGCCTCGTTCGCCTCTTTGAATTTCGCCTCGGCGGCGCTGTCGCCCGGGTTTAAGTCCGGGTGATATTGCTTTGCCTTTTGCCGGTATGCCTTTTTAATATCGTCCTCGGACGCGCTTTTGTCCACGCCCAGCACTTCATAAAAATCTCGTTTATCCGCCAACGCTGTTACTCCTACTCTATAAATATTCCATTCGGAATGTTTGCCGTCCATGCCGGCGGGGGCGTAAGCCCCAACGCGGCGGCTGTCACCGCCGCAATATCACGCACTTGAACGCCCTTGAGTTCGCATTTCTGAACTGTTTTGCCCGCAAAGCCGATAAAAATCAACTTCTCGGCGTCCGTGTCGCCGCCGTGTCCGTGCTGTGTGTTGCCACCGTGGTCGGCGGAGATGATAAACAGGGTCTGCTCCAGGTAGCCCCTGCGTGCGTAAGTGTCATATATGCGTCCCAGCAGCGCATCTGTCTGCGTGATTTTATCCAGATACAGCCTTGCGCCGTAGCCGAACTTATGCCCCGCGCCGTCCACCTCATCAAACTGCACAAACAGCAACGTCGGGTCATGTGTTTCCAAATAGCTGCAAATGTTTTCACATAACAGCGCGTCCTGCGCTGCGCTTTCTTTATGCACAGCGATATTTTCCTCAATAATGCCCGAATTGATGGGGTTCCAGTTACAAAAGGAGGCCAGCTCCGCCTGCGGAAACGCCTCCCGCGCCACGCGGAACACCGTTGGGTAGGCGGCACAGGCATAAGGCTGTGTGGAAACCACTTCATTGGTCAGTCCGTGCTGCTCCGGAGGAATGCCCAACAGCATGGAGCCCCAGCACTCTGCACTGATGGTGGGGATGCTGGTCAGTGCATCGTAGGTCACCGCGCCGTTTTGAAAGATTCTATCCATATGCGGCGTTTCGGTGCGGGCAAAGAAATTGCCCGCACCGTCCACGCCGAGTATCGCAACCCGCTTATAACACATCTTAGTTCTCCGGCGGAATATCCGTAAAGTCCGCTTCGGTGTAGTCGCCGCCCATGTCCGGCGCGGCGCCCTCGGCTCCGCCCGCTTCCGCCTGTGCAGCCTGCTGCGCGGCATTGTAGAGCTTTTCGGAAATCTCGTAGAATTGCTTGGTCAGCTCCTCCTGCCGGGATTTGATGAGGTTGATATCCTCGCCCTTGAGCGCCTCTTTCAAAGCGTCAATCTTCTCGTTCAGCGCGGCCTTTTCATCCTCGCTGAATTTTTCGCCCTCTTCGCCGAGCAGCTTTTCGCACTGGTAGACCATCTGATCCGCTGCGTTGCGGGCATCCACTTCCTCGCGGTGCTGCTTATCCTCTTCCGCAAACTTTTCCGCATCCTGCACCGCACGTTCGATGTCCTCCTTGGACATGTTGGTGGAGGCTGTGATGGAAATGGACTGCTCCTTGTTGGTGCCCAAATCCTTGGCGGAAACGTTGACGATGCCGTTTGCGTCTATATTGAACGTAACCTCAATCTGCGGCACACCGCGCCTTGCCGGGAGGATGCCGTCCAAATGGAACACACCCAGGGTCTTGTTATCCTTGGCAAATTCACGCTCGCCCTGCAGTACATGCACCTCAACGGAGGGCTGATTGTCAGCGGCGGTGGAGAAAATCTGGCTTTTTTTCACCGGAATAGTGGTGTTGCGCTCGATGACGCGGGTGTTGACGCCACCCATGGTTTCAATGCCCAGGGAAAGCGGTGTAACGTCCAGCAGCAGCAAGCCCTTGACATCGCCGCCCAAAACGCCTGCCTGCAGCGCGGCACCCATGGCGACGCATTCATCGGGGTTGATGCCCTTAAACGGCTCAGCGCCCATAAACTTCTGCACCGCCTCCTGCACCGCGGGGATACGGGAGGAACCGCCCACCATAAGAACCTTGTGAATTTCGCTGGTCTTTAGGCCGGAATCCTGGATGGTCTGGCGCACGGGGCCCATGGTTTTTTCCACCAAATCTGCGGTCAGCTCATTAAATTTTGCGCGGGTGAGGGTCATTTCCAGATGCTTGGGGCCTGTGGCATCCGCAGTGACGAAGGGCAGGCTAATGTTGGAGCTTGTGACGCCGGAGAGCTCAATTTTTGCCTTCTCCGCCGCTTCTTTCAGGCGCTGCATGGCCATTTTATCGCCGCGCAGGTCAACGCCCTGCTCTTTTTTGAATTCATCCGCCATCCAGTCCATCACGCGCTGGTCGAAATCGTCGCCGCCCAGCTTATTGTTGCCGGCCGTGGCAAGCACTTCTTGCACACCGTCGCCCATCTCGATAACCGAGACGTCAAAGGTGCCGCCGCCCAGGTCGTAAACCATGATTTTTTGGTCATTCTCTTTATCAATGCCATAGGCCAGCGCCGCCGCTGTGGGCTCATTGATGATGCGCTTGACCTCCAGACCCGCGATTCTGCCCGCGTCCTTCGTGGCCTGGCGCTGTGCGTCTGTGAAATAGGCGGGGACAGTGATGACTGCCTCGGTGACGCTGTCACCCAGATAGGCTTCGGCGTCCGCCTTAAGTTTTTGCAGTATCATGGCGGAGATTTCCTGGGGGGTGAATTTTTTGTCGTCAATTTTAACCTTAAAATCCGTTCCCATCTGGCGCTTGATGGAAGAGATGGTGCGGTCGGGGTTTGTGATCGCCTGGCGCTTTGCAACCTGACCCACCATACGCTCGCCCGTTTTACCGAACGCCACAACGGAAGGTGTGGTTCTCGCGCCCTCCGCGTTTGCGATTACGACGGCCTCTCCGCCCTCAATCACTGCTACGCAGGAATTTGTTGTGCCTAAGTCAATACCAATAATTTTTGCCATATCGATTTCCTCCTAATTCTTTCAATCCATAGTAGTTTGCCCTAATTTGCCGCCTGAACCGTGGCGGGGCGAACGAGTTGTTCCCCGATTTTATAGCCCTTGGAAAACACCTGGGCAATGCTGTTTTCCGGCAGGGACTCATCCTCTATATGCATCACGGCGTTGTGCAACTTGGGGTCAAAGGTTTCCCCCGCCTCCCCAAACGCGGCCACGCCGAGCTTTGCCAAGATATCCCGGAACTGTGTGAAAATCATGTCCATGCCTTTTTTATAGTCTTCAAGGGCTGCGTCCGGAGCCGCCTGCGCGCGTTCAAAATTATCAATCACGCCCAAAAACTCCGCCACAACATCCGCGCGGATGCGGGTATACAGCTCCTCTTTTTCCTTTGCGCTTCGCTTGCGGAAGTTGTCATACTCCGCGGCAAGGCGCAGCAACTGGTCGTTGGTGTCCGCAAGCTCCTGCGTCAATTTTTCTGCTTCACTGTTCTTTGCGGACTTGGTCTTTTTTTCCTTTGGCTGCTCCTGCTCCGCCTGCAGCTCCACATCTTCCGCCAGATTCTCATCCTGCTGTTTTTTCTTAGCCATTTCTGCGTTGTTCTCCTATGTTATTATTCTTCCAAAGCCTGGGTCATAAAATCACTCACCAGCTTTGTGAGATATTGCACACTGGGAATCAGCCGCGCGTAATCAATGCGCGTGGGGCCGATTAGGCCGATTGCCCCCGCCTGGCTGCCGTGGATAAAGTATTTTGCAAAAATTAAACTGGATTTTTCGAGTTGCGCATAGCCGGATTCTTCCCCGATGCGCACATCCAGACCGCCCTGCGTACGGTTCATCAGCTGCCCAAGCGGTTCCGCTTTGTTTAAAAACTCCATCAGCTCATATACGGTGCCGTCATATTCCTTATGCCCCAGCAGGTTGGATTGCCCCTCCAGCATAATTTGGGATTGTGACGCGCGCTGTGCCAAATCCGAAACCGCGCCCAGCAGCGGCAGCATGGCGAGCGCGTTCCCGCCAAGGGAAGCCGCGATGCCCTGCAGCATCACCGGGCTGATTTCTGTGAGCGGATAGCCCACCAGCGTGCAGGAGGCCATATTATAAAAGCTCTCAAGCAGCGTGGGCGTAACTTCCATGTCCAGCCGAAGCATGCGGCTTTTCAGCACACCCGTGGAGGACAACAGCACCATCATCAGTGTTTTCTGCCCGACCGGCACCAGCTCAATGCGCCGAATGCTTGCCCTGTCGCCCGCCGGAGTCGCTGTGACGGCCGCGCAGTGGGTCAACTCCGCCAGAACCGCCACCGCGTTTTCGAGCAAGCGCGCGGGGTCGTCCGCGCCGTGGGCAATGCCCACCTCTATGAGCTTGCGGAAGCTCTCGTCCACCTCTTGACGGCGCATGAGATGATCCACATAATAGCGATAGCCTTTTGCGGAGGGGATGCGCCCGGCGGAGGTGTGCGGCTGCTCCAAAAGCCCCAGAGCCACAAGCTCCGACATGTCGTTGCGAATCGTTGCGGAGGAAACATGCATACCCATCTCGGCAAGCAACAGCTTGGAACCGACCGGTTCGCCTGTGCGAATATACAATTCTACCACTGCGGCCAAAACAGCCTGCTTACGCTCACTGAGTTCCAAACAATCACGCCCCTTCGAAAAGCCGGTTTGCTAACGGTTAGCACTCATAGCATCGGAGTGCTAACGAGCGTTTATACTATACCTCTGCTTCCTGTATTTGTCAATCATTTTATTTGTAAATACTTTGTGAATATTACCCCTCCCCCAAACAGCTTTAGATAAAACAGGAAAATCCTGCGTTTGTCCTGTACGGCAGCGCTGAATTATGCTACAATCTACAAGAAGCAAACTAAAATCCGGGAGGACATCATGGAACAGCTGCGTTATTGGGAAAACCCTTATATGATAGGCGAAAACAAGGAACCGGGGCATAACACTGCCCTGCCTTATGATACCGCCACACAAGCGGCTCTACGCAATGGATGCGAGAATAAGTTGAGTTTAAACGGCGTGTGGAAGTTTTATTGGCGCAAGGGGGCAGACGGCACGCGGGACGAATATACCCGCGCCGCTTTTGACGACAGCCATTGGGATAATACCCCCGTGCCCTCCCTCTGGCAGCTGCAGGGCTATGGCAAGCCGCATTATCTCTGTGCCTTTTATCCCAAGGCGATTGCCACGGCCAAAGACAAAATTCCGCAGATTGACGCAACCCTCAATGAGGTTGGCGTCTATCGCCGCCGCGTCATTTTGCCCGAGGGCTGGGCGGGGAAGGAAGTGTTCCTCCACTTCGGTGCTGTGAAGGCAGGCTTTTTCCTTTACTGCAACGGCGAAAGGGTGGGCTACTCCCAGGGCTCCATGACCCCCGCGGAGTTCCGCGTCACACCATATTTACACGCCGGCGAAAACCAGATTACCGCCGAGGTGTTCCGCTACACGGACGGCAGCTATCTGGAGGATCAGGACATGTGGTTCCTCTCCGGCATCTACCGCGAGGTGTATCTCTATTGCGAGTATCCCCTGTGTATTCGCGATATCTATGCCGACACCTCTCTGACGGAGGATTACCAGGACGGTACCCTGCGGCTTTCTGTCTCACTTGGGAATTACGGTGTGACAGGTGGTTGCACCGTGGAAGCGAGCCTTCAGGACGGGGAAACGCTGTATCCGCTCGGGGAGCAAAGCGTCCCGGCGGAGGATGGGGCAACGCTGGTTTTTTCCCACATTCAGCCGAATGCGCGGCAGTGGTCGGCGGAGCAGCCGGAACTGTATACCCTTGTGGTGCAGCTGAAGCAGGGCGAAGCGCTACTCTCCTGCAAGAGCCTTCGCATCGGCTTTCGAAAAATGGAAATTAAGGGCAATGTACTCTATCATAACGGTAAGCGCGTGATACTCAAGGGGGTCAACCGCCACGACTTTGACCCTGATCACGGCTGGGCTGTGCCGCGCGAGCGCTATTACCAGGATTTATATTTGATGAAACGCGCGAACATCAACGCCATCCGCACCAGCCATTATCCGGATGACGAGTTCTTTTATGAGCTCTGCGACGAGCTGGGCTTTTATGTGATGGATGAATGCGATTTAGAGAGCCACGGTGTGCGGGGCAAGAATGTGCCGGGCGACCGGGATTGTTTCCGCGCCGCCGTGATTGACCGCGCCGAGCGCATGGTCCTGCGTGACCGCAGCCACGCCTCGGTTTGCATTTGGTCGCTGGGCAATGAGGCGGGAGACGGCGCAAACTTCATCTATGAGCGGGAGGCCATTCTTGCACTGGATTCTTCGCGCCCGATTCATTACGAGGGTGCGGAGAATATGGAGCTGACAGACTTTATCAGCCGCATGTATCCCATGCGCGGCACGGTGATGCGCCTGCGCAAGCAGGAGCCCTACACACCGAACCTTGTGGATAATGTCATCAATATCCTCTCAGCGGATAACAAACCGGTTTCGAAGGAGGACTTTGCAACCAAGCCCGTGATTTACTGCGAATACGCCCACGCCATGGAAAATTCCTTGGGCAATTTCAGCGAATATGTGCAGGATTTTGAAAAGTACCCTCACATGTGCGGCGGCTTTATTTGGGATTATGTAGATCAAGCCATCCGCCGCGTGGAAGAGGGGCAGGAAAAATGGCTCTACGGCGGGGATTTTGGGGAGGGCTTTTCCAGCTTCTACTTCTGCGCCAACGGCATCATCGGCGCGGACCGTGTACCCCACCCCTCCTATTATGAGGTGAAGCAGGTTTATGCCAACCTGAAGGTTCTGCCGCTGGACCCGAGAAACGGCGTGGTAACGCTGCAGAACAACAATTTATTTACTGATTTTTCCGCCTATCTGCTGCATTGGCGTTTAACCGTGGACGGGGAGAAGCTGCGCGAAGGGGTGCTGGAGGGTATTTCCGCCGCACCGCAGGGCGAAGCGCGTATCAGCCTGCCCATTGAACCGGAGAAACTGCCGCAGGGGGAAGTGATACTCACGGTTTCCGTCCGCCAAAAGCAGGATACCCCCTGGGCAAAGGCCGGGTACGAAATCACTTTTTCGCAATTCTTGCTGCAAAAAGCGCTGCAACAGTATCTGGGTGAAGCAAAAGGGGGCTTGGATTTTGTTCGGCTCGGGCGGGATATCACCATAGCGGGCGAGGGCTTTTCCGCCGTGGTTTCCGGCGGGGCGCTTGCCTCCCTGCGCTATGGCGGCATAGAGCTTTTGGAGCCGGGCAAGCCGCTGGTGCCGAACTTTTACCGCGCCCCAACGGATAATGACCGCGAATACCTCAACCACGGCGCGCCGCTGGCGCATTTCAGCCTGTTGAATCTATGGAGCAAAACCGCAGTACTGCAACGGGCGGTGCAGGTGGATTGCAAACGCTTTGCCAACGGAGACCTTGAAATCTCTACGCTATGGCGTGTGCCCTTTGCGAAAAAAGTAACGGTAAATTACCGCTTCCGTCCGAACGGCGCGCTGACCGTGCACTTCACGGGAGCGGGGCTGTTGCTGCCGGTGCTCAAAATCGGGCTGCGCTGCGGCATTGATGCCGGTTTTTCTCAAGCGAGCTGGTATGGGCGCGGCCCCCATGAAAACTACTGCGACCGGAAAACCGGCGCAAAGCTTGCGCGTTATACCATGCCGGTTGCACAGCTGGAGCACCGCTACATGCGCCCGCAGGAAAACGGAACCCGCTGCGATGTGCGCAGCCTAAGCTTGCGGCGAGAGAACGGCTTCGGCGTAACAATGGAAAGCGGCGGCAAGCCGTTCGCGTTCAACGCGGCCTATTATTCCCCCGAAAAGCTGGAACGCGCGGAGCACCTGCACGAGTTGCAGAAGGATTCCTACATCACCCTCATGCTGGACGCCGTCCAGCGTGGCGTAGGCGGCGATCTGCCGGGCTTTGCCATGCTGCACAAACCCTACCGCATTGAGCAGGGGAAGGTATACGGGATGACGCTGCATATTGGCAGGGAATGATACCAATCACCATCAAGAATACTTCCTGCAAAATTCGGCAAGAGCGCATACATGAAACGCTCGTTACCGAATTTTGCAAGCACTCTAAAAGGTGATTGGTATAACAAGCCAATTTGGGCTGTATCGCAAAGAGCCGCCGGTTACACGGCGGCTCTTTGCGATTTGTCATGTATGTGACTGTTACATTTCTTTGTTGCAGCCAAACCAAACCTGAACCACATGCTCGCCGGGCGAAGTCTGAATCTGCAGCACGCTCCCCGCGCCTGTGCCCAGCGGCAAAATCTCATAGCTGCCAGCTGTCTCCACGCGGGCAATTGCCCGGTGCGCAAAAATTTCTGTCGGCGCTGCGTATTGTTTTGTTTGCCTATAACGCAGGGTAAAGCTGTTTTGCCCTCTGTCGTGTTCATAATGCAGTATCTCCCCCGTTACAGCGCGCGGGTAGGGACGGGTGAGAACCTGGTGCAGCAGCTGGGTTTCCAGCAAGCCGTCAAAATATGCCCAATAGCTATTGCTCCACTGCCAGGAATCAAACAGCTTCAGCAGATATTCCGCGTGGTAGTGCCAGGCATCTCCGGAAATAAAGCCGCCCCACTCACCCACGATGACGGGAACGCCCAGCCGTTCCTGCGTACGCCTGTGCTCCGCAAAAATGGCGTGGATGCGCTCCGTCCCCGCCTGGGGGTAGGCGGGCGTATCCGCAACCAAGTCATAGGCATGCGGCGCAAACAAAAGTTGCCCGTCGCGCCTGCCGTCCACGGTAATCGGGGGCGCGCTGCAGGGGATGCCCAGATTGGAGTAGTAGCAATTTTCCATAATCAAAATTTTATCGCCGCAAACTGCACGGATTGCGGTAGCCACCCTGTTCAAAAAAGGGCTGTATTGTTCGGTGTCAAAGCGGCGAATCAGCTCGTCTGCCCGGGAAGTTACCTGCCTTAAGTGCGCAGCGGTGTATTGGTTGGCAATCTGCGTTCGCTTTTCCTTATGCAGCAGGCAGGAGAGCAGCTCGCGCCTTTTTATCTCCCGGCTGAACAGTGTCAGTGAAATCAGTCCGCCAATCAGCTTGCGGAACGCCTTGCCGCCGCTCTTGCCGGGGAAGGGCTCATTCATCAAGTCAAAGCCCATCACGGCGGGATGGCTGCCAAGCTCCCGCGCGAGGTATTGCCACAGGGCTGCATAATCCTCCTGCACACCCTTGTAATTACCCCAAAAATTGTCAAACGCCCGGTGCACCGCTTTACCCCAAAAATAGCCCTCCGCCCAAACTGCTTTTGCCTTTTTATAGCGATAGGGCGCGCAATGCGTTGCCCAGGCGGGTGCGCCGTCCCCGTTGCCGTCCCCAAAGCCGGAGTATAAATCCTGGTGCATGTCGAGATACACATAAATCCCAGCCCGTTCGCAGCGGTTCAGCACATCGCGCAAAAAGGCAAGGTATGTCTCATCATACCGTCCGCGCTCCGGTTCCAATGCATCCCAGTTGACACCCAGGCGTATCAGATTAAAGCCGCAGGCATAAAACGGTTCAATCAAATCCCGGTTCCACTCATGGCGGTAGCTGCGCCCGCCCAAAGCGGTGTCAAACCGCCCCTTGTCGCAGACGTTGATGCCGTTAAAGATGCGCTCTCGCCCGTATTCGTCGATGAGCTTCTTGCCTTGCACAAAAATCTTTTCCATAACAGCCCCTAATAACGGTTGTGCACCTGCTCCGCAAAGCAGAACAAGTCGCGGATTTCCAGTGCGCGTCCATCGTCCAGCACTGCTTTGCCGTTGATTCTGCCGAACACCTGATGGGCGTCCTGCGCCAGAATAACAGCATTTATGTCTGTCCGGTTATCATAAACGGGGGTGAAGTCCATGTCAAAACGGCCGTCGTTGCTGATAAACTTCCAGGGTTTCAAATAGGAATCTTTCGGCATTTCAAAGTGCAGGCGGTCAAATTTGTGGCAGACGCCATCATAAAACAGCATATTTTCGCTGGCCGCGCTCGTATCGCCAAAGCCGTAGCCGATATTGAAGCCAAAGGGCTTGCCCTCTACCCAGCCGTTGCCGGAGCCCCAATACCAGGTGTTGTCATAGGTCCACACACCGCGCCCCCAGTCCAGGGTGCCAAAGTCCTGCTCCGGTGCAAAGCCGTAAGTTTTGCCGTCCAGCTTAACATAGCCCTCCGCAGGCATGCAGTTGATTTTTTGGTTGTAATAAAACGCTCGCTTATCCTCCGCCCAGGGCGTGGCAATCACCATGGTATCCATCGGTGGCTGCGAGAGGCGGATATCAAACTCCACCGCCCCGTGAAAGAGGCTTTTTTCGTATGTTCCGCGCAAATGCCGCCCGCCGGGGCTGAGGGTGTAAGATAGGCTACAGTGCCTGTCGCGGTAGCGGACATCTCCGCTGCTGCTGTCCCCCGGCATGCCGAGCTTGCCCATGGGGAACAGCTTGGGCACAATAAAATCTTGTTTCACGCCGTTTTCATAGTCGAAAAAGGTACAGGTTACAAGCCCCATGTAACGGTTATCCGCAACCACGGTGGCAAGGCCATATTTTCCCTGCGCGTTCAGAACAATGTAATAATCCCACTCCTTGAGCCGAAGCTTCTTCCCCCTGACATCGGCGGCGCTGTACTCCAGCACCAATTGCTTTGCCCAACCCGCCTGCGCAAGCGACCCATCCGCCCGCAGCAGTTTCCCGGAGCCCTTCAGTTGTTGTTGCATACGGTAACCTCCCTTTTTGTTTTTTTCAGTTTCATTTTAGCACGAGAGAAAGGATTTTGCAAAGAAAAAGCTTGAATCTTTGCGAAAAATTCGATACAATGTAACTTGTGTACTATTTCACAGAAACGGAGGCGTGGCGCTTGGCTGCCCGGCAAAAAAAGGTTCTATTTTTTTTAGCCCTTGCGCTGTCTGCCGCTTTGCTCGCCTGCGCTTTGCTTTTTTTTGAGGAATTTTTTCCGCCGCAGGTGCAGCAAACCGATTTTATCATGGATACGCTGGTGAATGTCACTGTGCGCGGCAAGGACGCCGCACAAACGGCGGAGCTTGCGCTGGGCATGCTGCACAAGTTAGAAAACACGGAGCTTTCCCGCTTTCGGGAGCAGGCAGATGTTTACAAGGCTAACCATGCCGCAGGGCATCGTACCGCGGTTTCGGCGGATATTGCTCACTGGGTAGCGCTGGGGAACGCCGTGGAACAGCGCAGTAACGGGAAATACAGCGTTACGCTGGGCAAGCTGAGCGATTTATGGAATGTGAACGCGCAAAACCCTAAGGCACCGTCGCCGGAGCGCATTGCAGCGCTGCTCAAACAGCCGCGCAATGTTTCGGTTGAAGGCAACTCCCTCACCGTTGCCCCCGGCGGAATGCTGGACTTGGGTTCATTGGGCAAGGGCGCGGCCTGTGACAGGCTGCGGGCATTTCTTGCCTCGACGGATTGCAAAGAGGCCGTTGCAAGCGTAGGCGGCAGCGTTCTGCTCTATGGGGCGAAGGATGACTTTCGCATCGGCATCCGTGACCCAAAAGGGCAGGCAGAAGATTTTCTCGGCGAATTGACGCTTGGCGCCTCCTGCGTTTCCACCTCCGGCAGCTATGAGCGCTTTTTTATGGAAGGCGGCAAGCGCTATCACCATATTCTGGACGGAACCACAGGTTCCCCCGCCGAAAGCGAGTTGGCAAGTGTCACTGTAATTCTGCCCGAGAGGCCGGACGCCGGGGTGCTCAGCGATATTCTTTCCACCGCCTGTTTTGTTTTGGGCTATGATGGGGCGCTCCCTCTTTTGCAGGAATACGGGGCGGACGCCGTTTTTGTATTTGAACGCGGCAGTATTCGCGCGGCCAGTTATACACCCTCCGGCCTGCGCTTTCAGCTCACCAATACAAATTATCACTTGGACGACTAGCATGAAATTTGGAAATAAAAAAGATGTTATTCTGCTCATCACCGTTGCCTGCCTGGCACTGCTTCTTGCGTTGCCCGCCCTGTTTGCAGGGGCCGGCCGCAGTGCACTGGTTTATGTAGACGGTAAGGAAGTGCTACGTGTTGCCTTGCAAGACGGCATGGCGGAGCAAACCATTCCGCTTGGCACTTCACCGGCACTTTCTGTACATATTGCGGAAGGCAAAATCTCCTTTTGCGATGCGGCCTGCCCGGATCAAATCTGTGTCAAGAGCGGTGCACTGTTCCGCGCGGGGCAAACGGCGGCCTGCCTGCCTGCCAAAGCGGTTTTGGTAATTCAGGGGAAAGGGAGCGCGCCCTTTGACGCGATTACATATTAACATGGCAAAACAAAAACCCCTGTGGCAGCTCTCGCTGCTTGGCATGCTCGGTGCGCTGGCGCTGGCGCTCTCCTACCTGGAGGGGCTGCTGCCCGCCTTTCCCTTTCTGCCGCCCGGGGCAAAGCCCGGCTTTTCCAACATCATTACCATGCTTACAGCCTATGCCTTCGGTTTTCCGCAGGCTTTGTACATCACCCTGCTGAAGGCGCTGTTTGCGGGCTTAACGCGCGGACTCACCGCGTTTTTATTGAGCCTCACAGGTGGGCTTTGCAGTACGGCTTTACTTGGCCTGCTGCTGCGGCTGAAAAAAGGCAACGTGAGCGCCCTCGGCCTTTCGCTGCCCGCGGCACTGCTGCATAATCTGGGGCAGCTATGTATGGCCATATTACTCAGCTCCAGCCTGCAGCTTGGGCGAATCGCCCCCGTGCTGCTGCTGTTCTCCCTGGGCAGCGGGATTGTCACCGGGTTTGCCTTTCAAGCTCTGTTGCCTGCGCTGCAACGGCTGCTGCGGCACTACGCGATAACGCCACATTATGAAACAGAAAACCCTAAACAAACAGATAGAATTGGAACAAGGAGTTGACCTAGATTTGAGCGCTAGTAAGGAACGGGGCGTGCTCAAGGCAATCAAGCAGGTGCGCGGCGGCGTCCCCGCACCGCATTACAAAAACACCGCGGCCATGCGTCCGGAGCGTATGCCTGCACCGGAGCGCGTGGTATTGGCCATGCAGCAGCATATCGGCGTGCCCTGCAAGCCTACGGTTAAGGTTGGAGAAACGGTGGCTGTCGGGCAAATTATCGGGGATTCGGACGCCTTCATCAGCGTGCCGATTCACGCCTCGGTTTCCGGCAAGGTTTCCGGAATTGGGGAGCTGACCCTGCCCAACGGGGTAATTTCTCAGAGTGTCACCATTGAATCAGACGGCGAAATGCGCATGTTTGAGGGGCTGGACGTCCCAAAAATTGAAAATAAGCAGGATTTTCTGGCGGCGGTTCGTGCCTCCGGCCTGGTTGGCTTGGGCGGCGCGGGCTTTCCCACCCATGCCAAGCTCAATTGGCCGGACAGTAAGGCCGTTGACACGCTCATCGTCAATGCGGCGGAGTGCGAGCCCTATATCACGGTTGACTACCGGGAATGCCTGGATAACGCCTGGTACATCATCTCCGGCGTAGTCACGCTCAAGGAGATGCTCGGCATCAATCGCGTGATTATCGCCGTGGAGGATAACAAGCCGGAGGCCATCCGCCTGCTGCGCTACACCTGCAGGCAGCACTTTAACCTGGATGATTCTGTGCAGCTCATGCAGCTAAAATCCAAATACCCTCAGGGCGCGGAGAAGATGATTGTGCAATCCGCCACGGGGCGCAAAATTCCGCCCGGAAAACTGCCGGGGGATGTCGGCTGCCTGGTAGTCAACGTGGGGAGCATCGCCTTCCTTGCGCGCTATCTGGAAACAGGAAAACCGCTGGTGAGCCGCTCGCTGACCGTTGACGGCTCCGCCATTGAACAGCCGAAAAACGTCCGTGTACCTATCGGCACAAATATTGGTACTATCATTGATTTTTGCGGCGGCTTCCGCCACGAGCCGGATATGCTCGTTACCGGCGGCCCCATGATGGGTCTTACCATCGTGGGCACGGATTTGCCGACGCTCAAGCAGAACAACGCCATCCTTGCCCTGGCAAAAAATCCGCAGCACAATAAACGCGAGCGGGATTGTATTCGCTGCGGGCGCTGCGCACAAACCTGCCCGCTGCAGCTGCAGCCCACGCTCATCCAGCGTTTTGCCAAAGCGCAAGATGCCGCGCATCTAAAGCGCATCGGCGTGGAGGTTTGCATGGAGTGCGGAAGCTGCGCCTATTCCTGCCCGGCGGGGCTGCCGCTGGTGCAATACATGCGTCTGGCCAAATCCGTTGTGCGTGAAGCGCAGCAGGCGAAAAAGTGAGGAGGGAATAAGTTGGTAGGCGAAAAATACTTAACGGTGAAGGCTTCTCCGCATGTGCGCACCACCATCACAACCCCGGGCATCATGCTCGACGTGGTGCTTTCTTTAATCCCTGCACTGATTGCCTCCACCATTATCTTTGGGCTGCGCGTTCTGGCGATTTGCGCCGTTACAATCGGAACGGCAATCCTCTCGGAATATCTGGCCAGAAAAATCATGAAACGCAGCAACACGCTGGGGGATTTGAGCGCGGTTGTCACCGGGCTGATTCTGGCGTTTAACCTGCCCGTTTCTATCCCACTGTGGATGGCGGCGTTCGGCTCCCTTGTTGCAATCGTGGTCGTCAAGCAGATGTTCGGCGGCGTTGGGCAAAACTTCATCAACCCCGCCATTGCAGGCAGAATTGTGTTGACAGCCTCCTTTCCCACAGCCATGTCCGCCTGGACACAGCCGCGCGTTTTGGAGCACACAGACGCCCTCACCGGCGCTTCCCCCCTAATGGATTTGCGCAACGGGGCGGAGCAATTGCCGAGCTTGACACAAATGTTTTTGGGTGTGCGCATGGGCAGCCTGGGCGAAGTCTGCGCACTGGCACTGCTGCTGGGCGGCGCATATCTGCTGTTTCGCCGGGTAATTACCCTTGCCATTCCGCTGAGCTTTATTGGCACGGTGGCGCTGGTGATGCTGATTGCGAAGCGCGGCGATTTTGAGGCGGTGGCCTATCAGCTGCTGGCCGGCGGCCTGTTGCTTGGTGCCATTTTTATGGCGACAGATTACTCCACCTCCCCCATTAGCCAAAAGGGTAAAATTATTTTCGGCATCGGCTGTGGCTTAATCACCTGCTTAATCCGCCTGTTCGGTTCCCTGCCGGAGGGTGTGTCTTTTTCAATTATCATTATGAATATCCTCGTCCCGCACATTGAAAACCTGACCCTGCCGCGGCCTTTCGGCGCAGTGAAGGAAAAGCGGAAAAAGGAGGAAGGCAAGGCATGAAATTTTTGAAAGAAATCATAGTTCCCGCCTTTCTGCTCCTGCTCATCTGCACCGTGATGACCGCACTGCTGGCGCTGACCAACCAAGTAACGCAGCCGATTATTCGGGATTTGGACGAAAAGAGCGAGACGCAGGCCAAGCAGCTGGTTTTGCCGGAAGCCGCAAGCTTTACGGAAAATGAGGCGCTGGAACAGGACGGCATGGCATACACTGTCAGCGAGGGCTTAGACGCCGCGGGGCAGCGCGTGGGCATGGTGCTCATTACAAGCGCCAAGGGCTACGGCGGAGATGTGCGCATTATGACGGGCGTCGACCCGGACGGCGTTGTAACCGGCGTAAAAACCCTGACATTGAATGAGACCCCCGGCCTGGGCATGAAGGCGCAGGACGCGGTGTTTTTAAAGCAGTTTATCGGCAAAACAGCCGGAATCGCCCTTTCCAAAACCGGGGCGAACGGCAACGAAATCCGGGCATTGACCGGAGCTACTATTACCTCTAACGCAGTTACCACTGCCGTAAACCTCGCCTTGGAACTGTTTGAGGCAAGAAAGGACGTGTCCTGATGGCTGAGAAAACCTCACTGCGCAAAGAATTCAGCAAGGGGCTGCTGCTGGAAAATCCGGTTTTGCGCCTGGTTCTGGGCACCTGCCCCACGCTTGCAACCTCTACCTCTATGGTAAACGCCTTGGGCATGGGCATTTCCGCAACAATTGTACTGCTTTGCTCCAATGTTGCGATATCAGCGCTGCGCAAGGTAATTCCCGAAAAGGTTCGTATCCCCGCATATGTTGTCATCATCGCCTCCTTTGTTACCATGGTGCAAATGCTGGTGAAGGCCTTCGTCCCTGCGCTGGATGCCTCCCTCGGCGTGTTTTTGCCGTTGATTGTGGTGAACTGCATCATTTTGGGGCGTGCGGAAGCGTTTGCGGGCAAAAACAAGGTCTTGGCTTCCGCCGTAGACGGCCTGGGCATGGGCGTTGGCTTTACTGTCACGCTGCTGCTCATGTCCACCATACGGGAGCTTATTGGCGCAGGCACACTTTTGGCCGGCTCTCAGAACCTGCTGATTCTCTTTGGTGAAAACACGCTGAACGGCTTCAACGGCTTGGATATCTTCGGGCACTTCCCCGCGATATCCCCAATTACGATTTTTATTTTGGCTCCCGGCGGCTTCTTTGTGTTTGGTATGCTGATGGCAACGGCAAACTATATCGCCCAGCGCAGTGGCCGCGAGCAGGCGAAACTCGGCTGCGAGGGCTGCCCCATGGCAGGCAGCTGCACGATTCATAAGCCGCAGCACAGGGATGAAAAACCGGAATGCAAGGAGGAGGGCGCTGTATGAAGCTGTATCTCGCCATTCTCGTCACCGGTATTTTGACGCAGAACTATGTCCTCTCCCGCTTTTTGGGCATCTGCCCCTTTTTGGGCGTTTCGAAAAAGCTGAACACGGCAATGGGTATGTCCGCCGCAGTTATCTTTGTCATGGTGCTTTCCACCGCCGTGACGCACCCGATTAATCAGTACCTGCTGGTGAAAAACAACTTGGGCTACCTGCAAACGATTGTATTCATCCTTGTCATCGCGGCGCTGGTGCAGTTTGTGGAAATCGTGCTTAAAAAATTTATGCCGCCGCTCTATAACTCGCTCGGCATTTATCTGCCCCTCATCACTACGAACTGCGCAATTTTGGGCGTTGTGCTGTTAAACCTGGACAGCGGCTACAACTATGCGCAGTCCTTGGTGAATTCCCTGGGCGCGGGGCTTGGTTTTATGCTGGCAATGGCTATGTTTGCAGGCGTCCGGGAGCGGCTGGAAAGCTGCAATGTGCCGAAATTTTTAGAGGGTCTGCCAATTACGCTGGTGGCGGCCTCCTTGGTCTCCCTCTCCTTCCTCGGCTTTACGGGGCTTGTAGAAAACATCTTTCAGTAAGGACGGTTAGCAACATGGAGCTTATGATTCCTGTTTTAATTGTGGCTGTGGTCGGCCTGATTGCGGGGCTGGGTCTGGCGGTTGCCTCCAAGGTGATGGCCGTGCCTGTGGACGAAAAAACCGAGCGTCTGGAGCACGCTTTACCCGGTGTCAACTGCGGTGCCTGCGGTTTTTCCGGCTGTTCCGGATATGCGAACGCACTCTCTAAAGGTGAAACGGAAAATGTCGGCCTTTGCGCCCCCGGCGGGGATGCCACGGCAAAGGAGCTCGCCGAAATTACGGGGCTAAAGCCGCAGCACCTTATCCCCGTCGCGGCAGCAGTGCTCTGCCAGGGCAACCAGGCCAACGCCAAGGTAAAGCTGAGCTATGTGGGCGTGAAGAGCTGCAAAATGGCAAACCAGTTATTCGGCGGGCCGAAGGAATGCATTTACGGCTGTGTCGGCTACGGCGACTGCGCGGCGGTCTGCCCTTATGACGCCATCCAGATTTGTGACGGCATCGCCCGCATCAACCCCATGCTCTGCCGCGCCTGCGCCATGTGTGTCAAGGAATGCCCTAAAAATATTATCGCCATGCTGCCGCTGAACGTAGCAAAGGCCGCTGTGCTGTGCATCAACCAGGATAAGGGCGCAAAGACGCGCACCATGTGCACAACGGGCTGCATTGGCTGCATGCGCTGCAAAAAAAATTGCGAGTTTGACGCCATCACCATAGAGGACTTTTGCGCCAAAGTAGATTACATGAAGTGCAACGGCTGTGGCAAATGCCACGAGGTCTGCCCGGTGAAATGCATTGATTTGATTGAACTGCGCAGCCTTGCCGCAAAGGAAGGCTAGCATTCGGATAAATTGGAGAGATAAAACAGGAGGTGCCGCATGGATCTTTGGAATTTAACATCGCCGGACAAACAGTTAATTATCGCAGTCAAACAAAAAAAGAGCGGTCTTTGCTATGTTGTCAAGAAAAATGACCGTTTTGTGTTTGGCGAATCCGCGCTGGGTCTTTCCAGTTCCTCTGGGAATTTTTTCAAAGGGCTGGTGTTTCAAAGCGTACTGGAACGTGAGGTTGTGGATCAATATGCCCTGCTGGGCGCAAAAAAAAGCCACGTCATCGCCCAGGGCAACGAGTTGGTGCTCACCTTTAAAAAGAAAAAAGCCCTGTTCCAGCTGATTCTGCGCGCGTATAACGATGGCTTTGCGTTTTGTTACAGTATTCAAACCAAGGATGGTCTGCCTGTCTCTATTATTGAAGAAACAAGCGAATTCCGCATTCCGGAGCAGGCCACGGTATTCGCTATGCCCTACCGCCCAAACCATGAGACAACGGCCGGCACCCTGCAATCCCCCAACCTGAAGGGGGAATACTGTCTGCCCGCGCTGCTGCATACCAAGCAGGACGATGTTTGGGCGCTCATCAGCGAGGCGACGCTCTCCGCCGAATATTGCGGTGCGAGCCTCAAGGGGGACGGCGAGGGCGTTTTAACCCTGGGCTTTTCGCCGGAGCAAAAGCGCGATGTACAGTCCTCCTCCCCGTTTTTCACCCCCTGGCGCTTTGCCGTAATTGGCAGCACGGCAGATATCGCCGAAAACACCATGGCGGAGACTCTCAGCCCTGCCTGCGCGCTGGCGGATACGGATTGGATTTGCCCCGGCGTTACCGCCTGGAGCTGGCTGAACCGCGATAAAACGGATGACCTGGAGACCTATTTGCGTTATGTGGATCTCTGCGTGGAAATGGGCTGGCAGTATCTGTTGCTGGATGCAGGCTGGCAGCCGGAGGCAAAAAACCAAAAGAAGGAGCGTTACAGCGGATATTTCGACTGGACGCAGGAGCTCATAGATTACGCCACGGAGCGCAACATACGCTTGATTGTTTGGGTGCATCATCAAGACGTCAACACGCCGGAGAAGCAAAAGCGGCTGCTTGAATGGAAGCAGATGGGCTTTGCCGGGGTTAAGGTGGACTTTTTTGATTCCCAGACGCAGGAAACCATGGCGTTATATGACCGTTTGATGCGCCTGACTGCCGAGCTGCATCTGGTGCTCAACCCCCACGGCGCAAACAAGGCCGCAGGCGAACGCCGCACTTGGCCGCATGTGTTAACGCGCGAGGGCATCTTTGGGCAGGAGCAGGAGCTATCCTCTGACGAGGCCCGGCTGCTCACCGCGCAGCATAACTGTATGCTGCCCTTCACGCGCCTTGCCGTTGGCCCGGCGGACTACACGCCCATGCTCTCCTACCGCAATTCCAAGAGCACGAAGCCCTTTACACTCGCGCATATGGCCGCGCTGCCGATTGTGTTTGAAAGCGGCATACAGTGCCTCGCGGACAAGCCGGAGGTCTATGAAAAGTCGCCGGCAAAGCCGTTGCTACAATTTCTGCCCGTTTCCTGGGATGAAACGCGGTTGATTGAGGGTGTGCCCGGCGACTATGTTACCCTGGCGCGCCGCGTGGGCAAAACCTGGTTCGTCGGCGCAATTTGCAATAAAGCACGGGATGCTGAAATCCCTCTGCATTTTCTGGACGAGGGAAGCTACCTTGCGCAGGTCTACCGCGACGGCAAAACCCGCGATATTATCAACGCACAAGAGGTGGAGGTAACGCGCGAAACCGTTTTGATTGTCCCCATGCTGAAAACCGGCGGAATGGGAATACGATTATTAAAAACAAAGTAGAGCAAGAGCCGGTAAGCGGAAAGCTTACCGGCTCTTATCCATAAATCTAGTTCCATAAAAACACGCGCTGTGCAACCCGGGTGTAGCCCATCCTTTCGCAATTGCGATGCGATAGCAGCTTTTCCTCGTCTCCAACCGCATTGACCGTTGGCAGCAGGTCACCTTCCAGAGCCATTTTAATGAGCTGCGTCCAGAAACCGCGCAGCAATGCATCGTCCACGTCCGCAGGCAACACCATATCTCCCAGCTCATAGCTTGCCGTTCCGTTGGCTCTTTGCAGCTGCGGTATGGCACTGCCAATTAGAACACCGTCACGGAACAGCCCATAAAAATGCATTCCCGCGTAATTGCCAACCTGCCTGTTTTGCTCAAAAACTCCTGCCAGCGGCGCCTCGTGCATTTTGCTGAATTGCTGCATCGCCGGGAGGTCGGCCTGCGTCAGCTCCCGCACTTCGCAGCCCGGCAGAGGAGCCGGCGCTACTTGTTCTTGCAAAAAGGCATAATCACTATACCATTTCGCCTGTGCAAAACCATACCGATCCCCCGGCAGGATGAAATCCAGCTCCGGGTTCAATTCAATTCTGCAGTCTTTCAGCCGCCCCAGCATGCCCACATATTTGCCGATATTCCCATCCGCAGTGAACAGCGCCACATGCATTTCATTCGGGCGGTATTCATCGACATAAGCAAATTCATCCTCGCTCAGCCGGAAGGCTGCGCAATCTATTTGGCTGGTAAAATAAATTTGAAACGCATAGCGCACAGGGCTTTTCAAATAGAGCGCATCTGTAAATTCCTCCATCGAAATGCGTTCCAGCTCCGGGAACTCCGCTTCAAAGCGCCGGATTGCCACGCCTGTGGAAAGCTCCTTCCAAGAGAGCGCCCGGCTGGCGTGAGCCTTGCGATAGGAGCTGGGCGGCTGCCCATACCTGGCTTGAAACGCACGGGAAAAATTCTCGGGGTTGGCGTAACCGAAATCCAACGCAATGTCGAGGATGGATTGCCCCGATGTGCGCAGGGCAACGGCAGCTTGAATGAGCTTATAGCTGCTCGCAAAATCCATAACGGTTTTGCCGGTTGCCTCAAAAAACATGCGGTTGAAATAGGAAACGGAGAAACCGGCCTGTTCCGCCACCTGCTCCAGTGACAGGTTGTCATTTCTATAGTTCTGAGTAATAAACGCAAGAGCTTTTGCAATATATTCGTTGTTGTTTATGGCATAACACCATCCTTTCGGAAATTAGGCGCCGCTTCCGGAAGCTGTTCACCCTGGTGTTATCATAGCAGAACGGCAAAGATAAATCCTGTCAGAGATGCGTTTGTTATTACTCCGGCACTTAACAGTAGTTAATTTTGCGGGCTGAAATGCTTGGATTTAAGGGATTTTAGCCCGCAAAATTTTTACTACTGTTTGGTGCAGGAATAATAGAATAGCTTTTCCATGAATGCCAATAAAAATATGAATCACATCATCCATATGTGCAGCCAATCATGATGCTACCTTCACATGCCGGGTAACAGTTTGTTGCTTCGTGGTTTATGCTGTTGCATTTCTTTTATTGGGGTTGAGATATTTGATTAACTCTGATATACTTTGCTTGACGATTTGGAGTGTGATTTGTTATGAAAAAAATAATAGCTTCCTGGGTATTTCTTATTCTGTTACTTTGTTCGTGCACGAAAACCAACCTTGAGCCCACAACCACTCAACCCACACCAGGAAAGGGAGGGAGCGTAGGGAGCTCTGTTATAACCACAACAAAAGCAGGGCATGTGAGAACACAGAGCGAACCCTCTGCACAGACAGATAGTAAAATAGAGTCGAAACAGAGCAGACTCTCTACACAGGCAGATAAAAAAATTGAGCCGGAACAGAGCAGGCCCATGCTCTATACATATACGGGAAAAAACGGAAAACTCGGTCTGATTAACCAAAACGGTAAAATTATCGCAGCACCGCAATACGACGAAAACCATAAGGATTTCTTCTGTGACCAATCCGGTAAAAATATCATGGGCATCATCGTAAAGAAAGGCCAGAAGCAACATATCTATTACATCGATGGAAAACATGTGGTCTGCAAAGAAAAGTGCAATGAGTTAAATGTTATGGATGGCGGCCGCTATGCGTATATCATTCCCTGGAGCTCTTACTCCCTGGGGGATTATGGTGTATATGATTTGCAGACAGAAACCTATTTACTTCGGCCAAAAAGGAATCAACAGGTTACTTGGAGTCATAATAAATTTGTATATAAGCGCGGTGGTCAGATTTGGTTGTTTGACGCGGATGACCATACCACGCGAAAAATACCGGGAATGTCAGATTATAGCAGCAGCTTTACCTTTCTTCCACAGGTTGGCTGGTATGTATTTGATGGAGAAAAGGTTTTTGACAGCGAATTGAAAGAAATAACAACCCTTCGTAAATGTACAATTCATACGAATTTCAAGGAAGGCGCATTTACGCATGGTAATTATGCAATAATAAGCATATCGTCATGCGACGAAGATGGTGTTTCCACATCTGAAATTGCTTTCGTTAACCGTCAAGGGAAAATCTTCCGCAAAGGACAATACCTTGACTTCTACACTTACAGGGATATACATGGGGAAGAAAGATACGTCCAGAGCACTATGTTTGATAATTATTTTCAAGTAGTAGAGAAGGACGGCACTACGGTTTGGCTTGACCAAAACTTGAATGAACTCGCTCGTTCAAAGGATGATATGCTACTGAATCATAACGGCGAACCCCATAATATCCTCATGGATAAGAACGGGAGCGTAATCCGTGCAGTGGATCAAAATTTCAAAACAAAAATGGACAACGCGGTATATCGCTTTTATGGTTACTTGGATGAATCAGAGACGTTATACCGTTTAAAGGACGGAAAATGGAAGACTTTGGATTTGAAACAATTCCTAACTTGTGATTACCAAAAAGTAACCGCTCCCGTGTACTGTGAAGATTATGTTATTGTTTGCGTGGATCAACCTGGTGAATGGAAACAACCAGTGGTGACAAACATGCAATACTCCCCGGAAATAAAGCCCTTGCTTTCGATTTTCATCCCTCGCGAGGTTGTTTCAGTATTTGCCGTTGACTGGGATGGTAGGCCAGTAAAACAATGCCCGCTTAGCCCGTATTTTCAAGGCATTGACTTTGCAATGCCCGAAAGTGTTTTTCCGAAATCCCATTGGCAAGGCGGTGATTACTACTGGGTAGCAAACAAAACCCAGCGAGGCTATCTCAACACCAAAGGTGAGTGGCTGTTTGTGGAACCGGCATAAAAGAATTAAAAGTTTCTAATTGTATTCTTGTTCATGAACTTGAACTCCAACAATCATGTATCCAAAAGCACAATCTGTGAAAATTGACTTGTAAGTAATATTTCTAAATAGCAACATCAATTTCCATTAAGAATACGTAACGCAAAACTCGGTAAAAGTGCATACACGAAACGTTCGTTACCGGATTTTGTGAGTATTCTAAAAGCGGCTTGGTACTAGTAACTCTTTTTTCATATGACCATGCCTCCTCTGCAATCCCTCACGCAACTGCCCGTGCAGCATATGATGAAGTGCGGGGGCAAGCCCGCGCGGACTGTAAACGAAAGGGGATTTAGAATCATGTTTTGCCGCAATTTTTGCCAACGCCGCCAATGCTGCCGGTGTTGCTGCTGTTGTTGTTTCCGCTCTTGGTAACAATACAGCGACCCGCCCAAAAGGGCGGGTTACTTACCGAAATACCAGCTACCAAGCTACCAGCCGTAAACCTCGCTGCCCCATTTTTTCTCGGTGAGGTTCTGCTCGGTGTAAATGATGGTGTGGTCTGCCAAATCCTTTTGAAGCAGAACGCCGGAGCCGACAATGCTGTAAGGGCCGACCTTGACGCCGGGCATGAGAATGGCGTTGACACCGGTACGCACGTAGTCGCCTAAGAAGGTGGCGTCGCCGAAATCGCCCGCAAATTCTCTGCGCCCCTTAACACGGTGGATGGTGCTGCCGTCGTCAAAACGCAGGGAACCGCAGACTGTGGCCGCACCAAGGTCGGTGTTTTCACCGATGATGCCGTAAAATTCCATATAGTGGTAAAGGAAAACGCGCTTCATGATGATGCCTTCCAGCTCCGCGGCGTGGCTGACAATACATTCGTCGCCGATGGTAGAGCCTTCTGAGACGAAGCAGGCGTTGCGCACGGCGCAGTCATTGCCGATTACAAGGTTGCCCTGCAGCAGTGCGCCGTTGGTGATTTTGGTATTATCGCCCACAATGATGTTGCCGTCGATGATAACGTTACGGCCGATTTTGCTGTTTTTCCCGAGGCGGACAAAGCCGTTGATACAGGCGGTTGGGTCAATTTCTGCACCCTCGGCCAGCTCGTTTTGGGTCAGCGCACCGCAGCGGCGTTTGTTGATGACATAGTTCGCCTGCAGAATATGCCAGGGTTTGTCAATGTCAAACACCGTGTCCTGCGCCTCCACGGCGGCAAGAGCCATGCCCCTGTCCATTTCATCCGCAAGCAGGTTTTCCAGATACGCCTCCACGGGCGGCATCATGCCGACCTCCACATGGGTAAAGCGTGCGTTTGCATAACACAACGCATCAAAAATAGAGGCGGAAAAGGCAAAGCCCGCGAACGCATGGGAGCAGTCCCCGCGCGAGTGGCCGAGGATATCGCCAACCAATCCGTTCTTCGGCACACAGCCGATATAGTCACTGCAGCGGTCGCGCATGGGGTAAACCAGCGCGGCCGGTTTTTGCGCCGCGATGAGCGCCTGCAAGTCTTCCTTGGAAACAATGGTATCGCCGTAGAGTGCAAGAAAATCCTCGCCGCCAACCGCTTCCTTTGCTTTGAGCAGGGACAGCGCCGTGCCCTGCGGGGCAGGATCTGTCACGAGGGTGACATTGCTGTAATCACGAAAATAGGCGGCAATTTCCTGCGCGAATTTGCTGCAAACCAGAATAATATCCGTAAAGCCCAGCTCGGTCAGGCTGTCCACAGCGTATGCCATAATCGGCTTGTTGGAAACAGGAATCATCGTTTTGCAGCGGATTTGCGCATACGGCCAGGCTTTTGTGCCCGCCCCCGCGCATAGAATAACGGCTTTTTTCATATAGTTTCTCCCTTGTTTTTTATTATTCATTGTTCTCCGCAAGTTTCAGCAGTTCCTCCACGGCCACCTGCAAGGAAAACTCGGTGAGCACCTCCGGCAGGCGCATATAGTCATGCAGTTTTTGTTTTAAAATTTTTGCATTTTCCGGATTCGTGCTGCCGAGCAGCTCCAGACCCGCTTGCAGCGTTTCGTGCGCCGCCTTCAGCTTTTCCGCCCAGCCGCGCAGCTCCTTGAAGATCGGCCGATCCTCGCCCAAAACCAAATCACAGCAGCGGCCAACCTGTTCGGTGTATTCGCCCAGAACCTTGAGCGCGTCAAAGGGGTTGCCGATGCGCAGCGCACTTTCCGCGCCCGCGAAGGTACGGTTCATATAGGGAGAGTTCTCCACCTTGAGGCAGGAGGTCAGCAGGTGGTCGGACAAAATGCGGAAATCCTCCACGCCCTCGCCGATGACAACGCCCTGCGCATGGTACCAGCTTTCCATGGGGTTGTAGGCATGGGGGTTCCACAGGAAGTCCGCAACGGTGAGCAGCGGGATTTTGGAGCACTCACAGTATTCCATGCAGTTGGAAATAATGCCATCGCTGTAACGGTAAAGCTCCGCATCACGCCCGTGAATATAACCCAAATGCATCTCGTTGTACATTTCCGCGTCGTTAACCGGGAAATTGTCCCAATACAGCGGCTTATGCGTGGTGGAACGGATGAACGTAATCGCCTCCGGCACAGTTAAATCCTGGGAACAGATGTTGTAACCCGTCCAGAACAGGTGAATTCTGGGATCCAGTCCCTGCCCGAGTTTGGAGATAAAATATTCATCGCCCTTGCCGTGGTATTGCAGGGGGCAGAGCGTCATTTCAATGCCGCGATCCTTCGCCATAAGGTCGTCAAACAGGCGGTTGCCCAGATAAATATGCGCGTGCACGGTTTCACTGCCAAAACGGGCAATATCCTCCGGATACTGCAGCTGCTTTGGAATATCGTCCAGCAAGAGCCCAAACTTCCGCACGCCGATTTCATAAATCTGCATCAGCTTGTTGTAGAGCGCCTGATAGTCCTCCTCACTGGAATAGCGCATGGAAAGACCGGGGGCGATGTTATAATGGAAATCCACAAACTGCCCGTTGGAAGCGCTGACAAGCCCCTTCAAATCGGCAAGCTCCTGCGCGGGGTATAGCTCGTTCCACAAATCGCGGTGATAGGGGTCGTCCTTGGGCGCGTAATAGTAGCTGTTCATCTTGTTCTGCGCCATCAATTCCAAAACAGAAAGGCGCTGGGCAGGCGTCCAGGGCTTACCGTAAAAGCCCTCCAGATAGCCGCGCTTTTCAAACAGGGGGTAGTCCAGGATTTCACCCAGCAGCACCTCCCCCTCCTGCAGCTGCTGCTGCAGGGTTTGCAGGGCATGAAACATACCCCGCTCCCCCGCCGCCGTGATGGTTACGGCAAGACGCTCCCCCTGCTGTTCACTCTGCAGGAGATAGGCCTCCTCCGTCACCCGGCGCGCCTGCTCGATATAGGAAAAACGGCTGCTGTTATCCTGCTTGCAGCTGACGAGTATATTGCCGTTTTCGCCGCAAGGAATGCCGTAACGGGCGCAAAAGTTTTGCACAAGGGCATCGGCGGACTGCAGAGTATATGCCTTTACCGGGTAGCTCCCGGTTTGTTGAACGGATTGCGGAATTGGATATATCATAAGCCACGAATCTCCTTTTTATATGTTTGAATATAACCCTCATTGATGGCGTCGCCGCCGTCAATGTTACTGCTGGCATACACCTCCGGGGTTTTGCCGTCGTCCGCGATATATTGAACGGTGCAGGCCACCATGGCCTGTAATATCGCCGCGCCGATAGCGGTGGAGGTCGGAGCAACACGGTTGGGCAGGCCGTCAATTTCAATGCTCGCGTCACCCACGCAGCCGCAGTTATCCAACACAATATCGCCGAAATCATGCAGCTTTTTTCCGCTGGCATGGCGGGACGCGCCGGTTGCCGCGTGGCGCGTATTCGTCAACACAATGACAAACACGCCGTTTTCCTGACAGAGTTTTGCCAGTTCAATGGAACAGGCATTGCGCCCGGAATTGGAGAAAATCAGCAGCGCATCACCCTGCGCCGGCTCATAATGGTCAAACAAGGCCTTGCCGTACTCTGCCATACGCTCCAATACACTGCTTTTGGAAGCGGATTCATGCAGCATGAGGTCGGTCTCCAGGATGGGATAGATGCGCACCAACCCGCCCGCGCGGTAAAAGATTTCCTGCGCCAAAAGGCAGGAGTGGCCTGTGCCGAAGGTAAACACGCGTTTCCCGCTCTCCAGCGTATCTGCAAGCACGCGGGACGCTTTTTCGATGGCGGGTAATTGGGTGCTTTGCACTTCCCGCATAAGGGCGATGGTTTGCTCAAAGTATTGCGCTGCTTTTGACATTGTGGTTCCTCCCGAATTATTTATATTGTGGGAATTGTCGAAAATGCTTATAATGGACAGACTTCAACCGAAACATCCATTGAACCTTCGTTGATAAACGTTATAAATCCGTCGCACGTTTCATTAATTTTTTGCCCAGACGCACTGTCATATTTAGGTTTTAAATCAGAACCAAAAATAATAATGCGTACACCGTTTGGTATATCAATATTTATTTTGTTTCCGCCTGTTAAAGTGAAGATTTTATTTTTTCGTCCTTTTTCAGAAATAACTTGTCCTGTTTGAAGCGGTTTTAAATATGCCGTATCAACTAAGTTATATCCAAAAGCATACAAATATTCAATACTATCCTTTTCATATATAAAGGGCGCAAACCCTTCCCGTGAGCCTTGCACAGGTGTATTTAAGAACATTTCGGTTTCATTATCCTCAGTTGCAATTACAGGCAGTAAATTTACACCGAACGGTCCCGCATATTCAAAAAACAATAAACCTTCTTCATTGTTAAATTCTTTGATGGTTATAGCGAATCCGCCGGATGTCGACGCCATATCATGCGGGTGTGCGTCGATAGCGATATATTTTTTACCGACCCGGTTTTTCCACATTGTATTTACAAGCGGGAAAGATGTGCATTTTTGTCCCATCGGATTTCTTCCCCAAAGCGGTACTTCTTCTTCAATCAAATATGAATTGCTTCCGTGTGTTTCAAACGAAAACATTCTTTTGCCCGATATGAAGCATTGTCCGTCAAAATATGCGTTAGCAGCTATGTCTTTCCAACCATTCGCTAGTTTCATTTGAAGTTTAAGGGAATTACCATCAAAACTAACATTGTAGCTGTTCATGCAGTTGTAATACATACCCGAAAATTTTTGCTTGAATCCGTTCGGTATGGCTTTTTTATCTGCTTCAGTTGCTGTTTCTTTCGGTTGTTTTTTTGTGTTAATTCCATATTCATCGAGTAATATTCCGCACAACTCGTTTAGCATCGCATTAGGGTTAAGTTTATTATCGAAAGACAGAGAAATAGCCGCTGCAAGATTGTGTTTTTTACTTACAATAAGAAAAGAACCAAAAGAAGCTGAACCGCCGCCTTGTGCAAGGGTATTTTTACCCATATCGTATGGGTCAAGTGAAAAGTCAACAAAATGCCATCCTAATCCGAAATTACCGGCTATTCTCGGTAAAAAAGACTTGCCTTGCGAGTATGTCGTTTCCTTAAGGCTTTCGTCTGTTAAAATGCCCTTGGAGTCAATAAATAAATATCCTATTCTCGCGCAGTCGATTATGCTCGTTAAAATACCGCCCGCGGCTGTATTCATGCAATATTCGTTCGTTTTTCCTTTTGCCTTGATTCGGATGTGGTTTTCAGGGATGTTCCCGGCAGCACAAACAGAAAAGGCGCTCGCAGGTATCGTTATATATTCTTGAAGAAACTTTATGTAACTCATGCTTGTTACTTCTGCTACAACCATTTCCGCAAGCATAAAACCGTCGTTACAATAAACCGAGGCATTTCCCGGATTGTCTTTCAGTTTAGATTTGGAAAAACAATCGTAAAAATCATCATATAGCGTCTCGTCAAGCCATTTTGTGTTGAAAGAATATTTCAAATTCGTTCCGGGTAATCCCGAACTATGATTAAGACACATACGAAGTGTTATCTGTTTATATCTTTCATCTTTCATGGTAAAACGCGGCAAATATTCGATAAGAGGTGTATCAAGGCAAACTTTCCCCATTTCGACAAGTTTCATAATTGCTAATGCGCAGTATAATTTTGAGATTGAACCAACATCAAACAAATCGTTTACCGTTGCGGGTTTATCGGGATTTCCGTCTTGTGTTCCACAAACAAAAGCAGACACAAGTTCTCCGTCTTTTATGAACGCAACACCCACCGCTGTACCGTCTTGATTTCTTTTTGATTCTACATATTCTTTTAATTTTTTCGAAATATCAATCCTTGTTCCGCTTATATCCATTTTATCCCTCCTCAATTTGCTGTTGTGTGCAAAATATAAATTCTCTATAGAGCATTACCACCATGAATCCTCCCCCAGATACAAAAGGTTTACCCTTTCACCTCAAACTCCAGCGTCCCCCGCTCCGCGCCATTCACAATCAATGGGATTGAATGAGTTCCCGCATAATGCTTCCTTTTCTCAACGCAGGTGCTCTTACAGCTCGTTTTGTACGATTTGCTCCAGGGTTTGCCTATTCCGAATCAGCCGCAAATCGCCCGTGCACGTGTAGAGAAGCTCCGGAATCTGCAGGTGGGAATTATAGTTGAACGGCGTCATGGCCGAACAGTAGGCGCCCGCGCCGCCAATCACGGCATAGTCCCCAATTTGCGGCTCCGCCATGCTGCGCGGCAGGCTGCGCCCGCTTTCATCCAAACTTTGCGCGTCCCCGCTCTCGCAGCAACGGCCAACGATGACGGCGCTGTAGTCCGTATCCTGTAAAGTATATTCACTTGACAAAAGATCCCCCTGCCGGGAAATCAGATAAAACGGGTGGCGGGAGCCATACAACAACGGACGGCTGTTGATTTCCATTCCGCCGTCTGCAATCAAGAAGTTCAAGCCTGTTTCGCCGGTGCGCTTTTTATCAATCACCGTCGTCACCGCATAGCCGCAGTTGGCAACGAGATAGGTACCCGGTTCCACCTCCATGTAAAGCTTTCGGCCTGTACGGTGGTAAAACTCCGTAAGCTGCGCCTTGGCGTACTCGCCCAGCAGCTGCACATCCGCAGCCTTTTCATCGGGCATGCGTGCCTCCTTTAAACCGCCGCCAAAACTGACTGTGTCGGCATCCGGAAAGAAGGTTTCCACCATAGATAGCTGCAGGTCAATATTCTCACGCCATTTTTCCGGGTCTCCGCCGGAGCCGATATGGGTATGCACCTTACGGATGCGCAAACCGTTTGCCTGCGCTATGGCAAGCAGCTGCTCCAAATTGGTTAAGTGCACGCCAAAACAGGAGTAATCGTCCCCGGTGTTGCGCGTTGCGCTCTCCCCCGCGCCTACGCCGGGGTGCACGCGCACAGACAGCGCAAGGCCGTATTTCACCGCGGCGGGGGCAATCAGCTCCATCTGCCGCAGGGAGCAAACATTATAATGCAGCCCCTCACCCAGCATAGCTTCCAGCTCCGCGCGCGCATCGCCAAGCGGAACCTCTTGGGTGGTGAGCATGATATCCGCGTAAGGTATCCCGGCCAGATGCGCCCGCTTCACCTCATTCAAGGAGCTGGCGTCAATCTGTATGCCCTGCCCATGAATCAGGCGCAGCACGGTGCGCCCGGAATTTGCCTTCATGGCAAAACGCACGGTTAGTCCATAGGCATTGGGCATAGCAAGGACGCTGCGGCATTTTTCCAGCAGCAGGCTTTCATCGTATAGGTATAAGGGTGTGCCGAAACGCTCGGCAGCCTGCACAAAGGCAGAGGGGGGAATGGTACAAAAATGATTTAGCTGATTCATATGGCCTCCGAATTTAGATTTTAGATAGGCAATCGCGAAAGCCCTGGACGCGCAATGCGCGCCCCTACATGTCGTAGACAATTCTTTCGTTGTAGGGGCGGCCATTGGCCGTCCGCCGTTTTGTACGTTTCGCAATTACCTATAGATTTTAGATGGCAGAAGTCTTGTTTGCTACAAAAATCCCTGCCTCTTTTGCAACATCAATATACGGGTTTTGCGCAAATACTTCATCCAT
>JAVBPP010000062.1:0-27462 GCA_031549535.1 Oscillospiraceae bacterium | reverse complement strand
GTTCGGTCTGAAAACGCGGGAGGAATTTTTGAACACGGTTGCCCGTTTTGAGAGCGAGGAACCGGACGAGTTCGTGCGCACCATCCTGCGCCTGTTTTTCAAGGCGGTAAACGCCGGGGATGCGCCCGCGCTCTGGCTCGTAGAAGAAATGGCGCAGCGCGGCGCAGAGATGATAGCCGCGCATGCGAAGCAGCTGCATTTTTCCGGAGAGGAAATTGAGGTTGTGCTTTCCGGATCCATTCACACCAAACTGGACAGCGCCATCTACCGCGGCCTGCTGGAAGAAAAGGCACAGCAGCTCAGCGGCAGAAAACTAACATTCATCCTGTTGGACAAAGCACCGGTGACCGGCTGCGTGAATTGGATTTTGCAGCAGTACGATTGCGAATAGTTTTTGCGATGGGAGATGGCCTATGGAAGCACGAGAGCTGTTCATGTTAACTGACCGGAATCAAAAGCTGTTTGACGCAAGAAAATATCATGAAATTCGAAGAGAAAGCCATAGCGGCTTTGAAAACAGCTTTGTCATGAAAGCATATATTTATGCAGGCTCCTTGCGCTTTCACGTTATGAGTGAGAGAGACTTGACAAGAGAACAGGTGGATTACTCCCATCTCTTTCTTTGCAACACGATGTGTCAACAGTGTGTATCAAAAGCATATTTATGGTATGGACAAACAGAAGGATTCTCAACCGAACTGATTGACCGCTTTCAGGAGAGAGGCCTGCCCTACCGCTTTTTTGAATATGCGATTTCACCGGCAGACATGCAGAAAACGAAACACATCATACACCCTCTAATTGCAAAACCATATCAGAAAAAAATGCTGGCCGACTGTATTGCTCTCTTGGAGTCCGCCTATACGCCGGAACTCGACCAGCCCGGTACGTTTGAAGAGGATAAAAAGCGTATTTCAGGGTTATTCCGCAACAGCGACACTATGGTTTTCTTTTTGGAAAATATTTTAATCGGTTTATACTGCTGTAATCAAGGCGAATTGGAATATCTGGCAATTAAGAAAACTGCGCAAGGGAGCGGTCACGGTAAACGTATTGTATCCAGAATGATGGATGACATGTTAAAAAAAAGCATCCCAGAAATTCATTTGTGCACGAAAACATCCAACGAGACAGCAATTCATCTTTATGAAAAAATGGGATTTTATCGTTTGTGCGAAAATTCCAGAACAGAAATTTATGTCAACGAGGTAAAGAGTTAGGAGAGGGGCAGATACAATGAAGGAAATTACAGTAGCCGTCATCGGTTCCGGCAGCACCTATTGCCCGGAGCTGGTGGATGGTTTCATCAAGGCACAGGATTCTTTAAAATTAAAAAGGCTTGCCCTAATGGATATTGACGAACGCAAGCGCACCATTGTGGGAAAGCTATGCACTCGCATGTTGCGCCATGCAGGCATGGACTGCGAGGTGCTGATGACGGACGATCTGGACGCCGCCTTGCAGGGCGCGGATTTTGTTGTGACGCAGCTGCGCGTAGGCAAGCTGCCCGCACGCCATCTGGATGAAACAATCCCGCTGCAATTCGGGTTGATTGGGCAGGAGACCACGGGCATCGGCGGCTTTTTCAAGGCGCTGCGCACCATTCCGGTGATTGCGCATATTTGTGAACGCGTAGAGGCCATCTGCCCGAACGCCTGGATGATCAATTTCACCAATCCCTCCGGGATTATCTCGGAATACATTCAAAATCACACCAAGGTCAAATCCATCGGGCTTTGCAATGTGCCCATCAACATGCTGGATGACACGCGTGAAATCAGCGGCGCGAACAGCGAAATTACCTACCTTGGCCTAAACCACCTAAGCTGGATTACGAGCGTGAAACAGGATGGTAAGGAGCTGCTGCCCGAGATGATACGCACGGGCTTTTCTGCCAAGGTGATGGAAAATATTCGCGACGACGGCTTTACGCTGGACTGCCTTGCGGCGATTCAAGCGGTTCCCTCCTCCTATTTACAATATTTTTATTGCCGCCAGAAAAAGCTTGATCATTTATTGGAAGAAGAAAAAAGCCGTGCCGAGGTCTGCATGGAAATTGAGGAGCAACTGCTGGAGCTGTACTCCAAAGAGGAGCTCAACGAAAAACCCGCCCTGCTGGATAAACGCGGCGGCCACAAATATTCTCTTGCAGCAATTTCCTTGATTGATTCCATAGCAAACGACAAACGCGATGTGCACGTAGTAAACATTAAAAACGACAACACGCTTGATTTTATGGCTGCGGACGATATTGTAGAAATCGCCGCTGTTATCGGCAGGGACGGCGCAACTCCCGTAAGCCTTGACAAACTGGAAAACGAGCACATCATCAACTTGATGCGCATTGTCAAGGGCTATGAAAAATATGCCGTGAAGGCTGGCATCTCCGGCTCCCGCACAGACGCCCTCAATGCCCTGCTGCTGCACCCGCTGGTTGGAGACTGGGAAAAAGCAGAGCAATGTTTTGACGCGCTTTTACAGGCGCACAAGGCTTATTTGCCGCAGTTTTTTGTGTAAGGCTCGGGATTCAAATAAGATTTAAGGGGAAGGATTGCATATGGCCATTACTCAGAATCTTTCGCAGCATAAAAAGCCGCTCTCTTTGCGCATGCGCGCGGCGATAACCGTTTTATCCTCCGTGCTCTGCACCAACGCCATTTGTCTCTTTTTTGCCTCTGTACAGCCATACAGCATTGCCTGGTTTTTATTAGCGGTTTGCATCAGCTTTCCGCTGTGGCATACCTGGCAAATCGCAGAGCGCAGGCTATGGAAGTATGTCCTCCCCCTTTCTGCATTATTTACGCTGCTCCTGGTCATAGGCAATGCCGCGGTGAAGGATTTTAAGGATGTATATACGCTTTTATTTTTTGGAAAAAGCGTTCAAATTGCTCTTGGCTTTTTCATTTTATTGGCCGCCTTAGTATTGCTGGGGTTTGATTTTGTTCTGCGGCAGGATTTTGTGCAGCAAGCCAAAAAAACCCCCTTTTTATGCGAGAGCAGAAAGTCGTTCTGGCTCACTGTTCTGGTCTTATTCTCGTGCTGGCTTCCCTATTTTATTTTATTTTCACCCGGGATACTGACACATGATTCCGCAAAACAGCTTGCGCAGGCAATGGGCGAAACGCCACTGATTAACCACCATCCAATTATACACACCCTGCTGATTACCCTCTGCCTTCGCTTCGGAGACTTTGTGTGGAACCCCACTTTCGGCGTGGTTTTATACTCGCTGACGCAGATGTTCCTGTTCGCGCTGTGCTGCTCGTATGCCGTGCGCACACTTTCGCGCTTTCAAGTGAAAAATTTCCTGCGTTGGGGGGTACTGCTGTATTTTGCACTGCTGCCAACCAACGCGCTGTACAGCTTTTCTATGTGGAAGGATATTTTATTCGGTGGCATTGCGCTTGTAACGATAGCTATCCTGTTTCAAATGGCGAAAGACCCAGCGGCGTTCTTCTCCTCCTGGAAACGTATTATTCCGCTTGCCCTGCTGTTGTTTCTGTTTTGCACATTCCGCAACAACGGCTTGTATGCCTTCCTGTTGTTTTCTCCTTTCTTTTTGTTCGCTTTTCGGAAGCACTGGAAAAAAGCTACAGTTCTTGTGCTCATTCCGTTGCTGATGGTTGCCGCTTATTACGGACCTTTCTTTTCCGCCCTGGCCATAGAGGACGGCTCAATCGCGGAGGGCTTATCGATACCGTTACAGCAATTCGCGCGCACCGTGCGGGACCATGAAAGTGAGTTGTCGCCGGAAGAGCTGGGAAGCATCGGCGAAATTCTGCCGGTCGAAAAAATAAAGGAGCTATACAAACCAAAACTTTCCGATAATATAAAAGGGCAGCTGAATACCCAAGCCTTTTCAGCCGCCCCTTCCCGCTACCTTTCCCTATGGTTCCGCTTGTTTCTGCGTCACCCCGTTACTTATATAGAATCCTTTTTGATGAATTCATTTGGGTACTGGTATCCGGATTCCCCTTACTGGATCACGGCCTATGAAATCCACGGGAACCCTTTTGGCGTTTCTCCCCTCAATCCAATCCCTCCTGTGCGTGGTGGCGTCATCGGGCTGCAGAACACGCTGCTGCCGAAGCTGCCGACAGTCTCTATGCTCTATAGCATCGGCTTCATGGTTTGGCTGCTTTTCACTGCCATTACGCTTCTGCTCTATAAGCGCAGGGGAACGATGTTACTGCCCATTGGCCTGTTGCTCGCGGTTTGGTTAACCACATTAGCCTCCCCCGTGCACTCCGAATACCGCTACATATACAGCCTAATGCTTGCAACACCGATTTGCCTGTGCATTGCACTGTTACCAAGCGCCGATAAAACCCGTAATATTCCAGACTGAAAGGATGGTTAAAACTATGGATAAAATCGCCGTACTGATCCCCTGCTACAACGAGAGTCAAACAATCGCCAAGGTTGTGCGCGACTATCAAGAGGCTCTGCCGGAGGCCGTGATTTATGTGTATGACAACAACTCCAGTGACGGCACTGCCGCAATCGCGCGGGCTGCGGGGGCTGTTGTGCGCTTTGAATATGCGCAGGGCAAGGGCAATGTCATCCGCCGCATGTTCCGCGAAATTGATGCCCAATGCTATGTGATGGCCGACGGGGACGACACCTACCCCGCCGAATTTGCGCCGGAAATGGTACAGCAGATTTTAGACCAGCGGGCTGACATGGTGGTGGGGGATCGCCTTTCCTCCACTTATTTTACAGAAAACAAGCGCCCTTTTCATAACACAGGCAATATGCTGGTGAGGAAGGCAATCAATTTATTTTTTAAGAGTGACATAAAGGACATTATGACCGGCTACCGCGCGTTCAGCTACCTATTTGTGAAAACTTTCCCTGTGCTTTCCAAGGGCTTTGAAATTGAAACGGAAATGAGCATCCATGCCGTGGACAAAAACATGCTCGTCTCCAATGTCGTTGTGGACTATCGAGACCGCCCTCAGGGCAGTGAATCCAAGTTGAACACCTTTTCTGACGGATATAAGGTTTTGCGCACCATTTTTGTTTTGGTTAAAACGTATAAGCCCTATTTATTTTTTAGCACCGCCGCACTGGCACTGTTGCTGCTGGCAGCGCTGCTTTTCGCTCCCATACTGGTGGAATATTTCCGCACCGGTCTGGTTCCTCGTTTCCCCACGTTGATTGCCAGCGGAGTTTTGGGGCTCGCAGGATTGCAGTCCTTTTTCTGCGGAGTTATTTTGGATAATATTAAAAAGAAAAACAAACAGGATTTTGAAATGCAGCTGCATGAAACTCATAACCGCCGCCTGCAGCAGGAAAAAGAGAATGCGCCGGATGATTTTAAAAGAATGTGAGGAATTTATTTGAAGCAGCCAAACATCCTACTGATTACCTCCGACCAGCACCACTATTCCATGCTGGGTTGTGTGAACGCTAACATAAAAACCCCCAATTTGGATAAACTGGCCGGCGAGGGCACGCGCTTTGACCGCGCCTATTGCCCCAACCCAACCTGCACCCCCTCGCGCGCGAGCATCATTACGGGCATGTACCCCTCCCAACACGGGGCATGGTCCTTGGGCACAAAACTGCGTGAGGACATTCCAACCATCGGTGAAATTCTACACAACAACGGTTATAAAACGGCCTTAATCGGCAAAGCGCATTTGCAGCCTACCGAATCCACAGAGGAATTTCCCTCTTTGGAATGCAAGGAGCTGTTTCAAAATTTTGATTTTTGGAAACACTACAAGGAACCGTTTTACGGCTTTGACCAAATTGAGCTGATGCGCGGCCACGCCGCCGAGCCCTGGGTGGGCACCCATTATGCCATGTGGATGGAGGAAAAGGGCTGCAAAAACTGGCGGGACTATTTTTTCACCCCCGGCGGCAACATGGAATGGCAGACAATGGGGCGATGGGATATTCCGGAGGAGTACCACTATAACAGCTGGATTGCGGAGCGTTCCAACGCCCTGCTGGAAGAGGCGAAACAAACGCAGCAGCCTTTTTTCCTCTGGGCTAGCTTTTTGGATCCGCATTATCCCCAGCTTGTCCCTGCGCCTTGGGATACCATGTATGACCCTGAAGACATGGACATCCCGGCCTTTTCCATGGAAGAGCATGACAATAACCCGCCTTACTTTAAGCAGGTTTTGCAGAAAGGTTTTGACTTTTCGGATTACAACGAGAGTGGCTTTGGCCTGCACGGCTTACACTACCATGACTATAATGTCCCGGAGCTCAAACAGCAGCAGGCATATGCCTACGGCATGGTTTCCTTTATGGATAAATATATTGGAAAAATTTTGGACAGGCTGGAGGAATTGGGTCTTGCGGAGGATACCATTGTTGTGTTCACCACAGACCACGGCGACTTGTTCGGCCAGCATGGGCTGCGGCACAAGTGCGTGTTCCATTATGAGGATTTGCTGAAAATACCGATGATTGTGCGTTATAAAGGCAGGGTTCCGGCCGCAGCGGTGCAATCCTCTTTGCAATCTCTGGTTGACCTCGCGCCCACGTTCCTATCCTACTGCGGAATTAACATTCCCCGGCTGATGACCGGCGTTGACCAAGCCGCGGTATGGAACGGCAAGTCCGAACGCGCCAGAAATCACATTATTGCTGAAAACCGCCATGACCCAACCAGCATGAACATGCGCAGCTATGTGGATGAGCGTTATAAGATAACCGTCCACTGCGGGCAGGAATACGGCGAGTTGTTTGATTTGCAGCAGGACCCCGGGGAGCACAACAACCTATGGAACAACCCGGCCTGCCTTGCCTTAAAGGCAGAGCTCCTGCTCAAATACACCAGCGCGGAACTATTAAAGGAGCCTATGTGGATGCCCAGGATTGCAGGGGCATAAAAACGCTTGCTTTGGAGCCACGTTTCCTGCTATAATAAATGAAATGTAAATAAAGCAATACTCATAAGGATGTGCGCTTTTTATGAAAAAGGGAACAAAAAAACTGTTCAAAACTGCCGCCGCTCTGGGCGGTGCCGCGCTTGTTGGTTATGCGGCTGGTGACATTGCGAAAAACCTCTCGGTCAAAGCCATTCCGGATTTGCCCCAGAAAGAGGGGAATTCCGGCTTGATGCACCAGCTGCTGTTTTATTTTGAGAACCCCGAGCAGTGCAAAGCGGACGGTGTTGTGATTGACGACGCCTATATTTTGGACGCGCTGCGCCCCGCGAAGGAATATATCGACGGCCGCTATGACTGCCAGGATTTCCGCATGCAATCCCTGCTGCGCCTACAATATGCCCATGGCGAAAAGCTGCTTGCGATTTCTCCGGACGGTGCACAAATGCTGGAGGATATCTTTTTAAACGCAAAATTCTGGATGACCGAGCCGGGCGAAGACTCCATGTGCTATTGGTCGGAAAACCACCAGATTCTTTACGCCGTTGCCGAATATCTTGCTGGGCAATATTGGGCGGAGAGAACCTTTTCTAACGACGGCTGCACGGGGCTGGAGCACATGCAGCGCGGCAGAGAGCGCCTGCGCCATTGGATTGACCACCGCCTAAAATACGGCTTTTCGGAATACAACTCCGCCAACTACTTAAAATTCAACATTGGCCCTGCGGCAAACTTTATTCAATTTGCCGCGCAAGAGGACGAGGATATCAAACAGAGCCTGCGCATGGTGCTGGATTTGCTGCTGTATGATGTTGCGATGAACATGTTCCGCTTTACCTTTCTCGCGCCCACAGGCCGCGCCTATGTGGATAACATGGTCGGCGCAACGGGCGACCGGCTTTCCGGCTTGATTGACTATGTCTGGGGGCGCAATGACGCGCACAGCTCCTCCACCGACCATATGCTGATGAACTTTTACTTGATGATGCAGGCAAAGGACGAGGCCGGCAAGCCCTTGTATGAGATTCCGCAGGTGTTGCGTGAAATCGGTTTGGACGAAAACACCCGCGTTTCGAAATTTTCCGACGGCATGAATGTGAAGGAGCTGGAGGAAAAGGGCTATGTGGGCCACACGGATAACCAAATTATGATGCAGCTGGGCATGGAATCCTTCACCAACCCCGAGGTAATTGCCAACACGGTAAGCTACCTGCGCAAAAACAACATGTTCAGCAATAAGTTTGTGAATTTCTTTAAGATTTTAAATCTTAAGGCTGTGCAGTCCCCCTCCACAATGCGTGCCATCAGTGAAAAAATGAACCCCATGCCAAACGGCATTGCGATTCAACGCGCCAACCTCTATGTGTACCGAACGCCGGACTATCAGCTCTCCAATGTCCAGCGCTATCATCCGGGCTGTTTCGGCGCCCAGCAGATGCTGCAGACGCTGAACTTCGGCGGGCAGTCCGTGGTCTTCACCACCCACCCGGCGCGGGAGGAAACGGAGAAAACCGTACGCGGCTATCCGGGCTACTGGGCCGGTTTCGGGCGTTCGCCTCACAGCGTGCAGCACGAGAATGTGCTTCTGATGCTGTACCGTATCCCCAAAATCCCCGGCTTCCTCGAGCTCTATGCTGTTCCGCAGTTTACGCACACCTACTTGCCGGAAGCGTATCTGGACGAGGTAATCCTCGAAGGTCGCTACGCCTTTGCGCGGCAAGGGAACGCCTACCTCGCTTTGATTGGCGCGGGAGAGCTCTCTTATAAGCCTTTCAGCGCGGACAGCGCAAAGGCCTTTAAAAGCGGCATAGACGCCTTCCCCGATAAGCGCTTTGACTTAATCCAGAATGGCAACCGTCAATTTTGGATTTATGAACTTTCCGATGCCTCGCGTGAGGATTTTACGGCATTTATGGAGCGCATCAAAGCCAACCGCATTGAATATCTGGTGCAGCAGGACGGGCACGACCGCCTTGCCTACACAAGCGGTGATACCAGCTACTTCACCTCCTACGGGCGCGACCTTGCGGTCAATGCCCGTGCGCAGGAGCTGGAATACAAGCGTTTTGACAGCGATTACTGCAGCGCGGAGCGCGAGCAGACCGTGTTCGACTTTGCCTGCAACGGGCATACCCTGCACATTGACTATGCCGCGGGTATCCGCGAACACGAATAACGGGGAGGAGCACAACATGAGAGAAAGCATTGAAAAGGTCTTTGCGCTGGCGGACGCCTCCACGCGCCGCTTTGCGCCGGAAAAGCTGAACTGGTCCTGGGGGCAGGCATTATACTTATATGCCCTCTCTTTGATTGACACCGAATTTGGCCAGGATAAGTATACGGATTACTTGCGCCGTTATTATGACCATCATATCGAAACAGGCTACCGCGTAAACACCTCGGATACCTCCGCCCCCTCCCTGGGTGCGTTTTATCTCGCGCAAAAAACCGGAGAAGAAAAATACATTCAAGTCGTAGAGCGTATCCGCCGCTATTTCAGCGAAACACCGAAAATTGTGGAGGATATGCCCAACCATCACGGCACCGGCATTGAGAGCAAAATCTATCCCAAAAGCATTTGGGTGGACAGCATCATGATGTACGGTGTTTTCACCAATTGGTACGCCTATATCAAGCAGGACGAAGCACTGCGCGAGTTTGCCAGCCGGCAGCCGCGCATGTTTGCCAAATATTTGCTTGACCCGGAGGAAAACCTGTTCTACCACAGCTATTGGACAAAGGCCAAAACACATTACCCGCGCGAAAAGCTGTTTTGGGGGCGCGGTAACGGCTGGGTTATGGCGGCGATTCCGCTGTTTTTGGGCTATCTGCCCGAGGGAGAGGAAAGGGACTACGCCATCGAGATTCTGCAAAAGCTTTCCGCCGCGCTGCTGAAATACCAGCGTGAGGACGGTTACTTTGAAACGGTGTTCAACCGTGTAGGTGAAACATATAAAGAATCCTCGGCAACTATGCTCATTGCGTCCGGCTGGTTCTTCGGCTACCGCAACGGCTACCTCGGGCGGGAGTATTACGATGCCGCCGTGAAGGCGTTTGAAGCGGTCGCGGGTGATTTGCAAATCAAGGAGGGGCTGCTGAGCATGCCCTATATCTCCGCGCCAACCTCACCGATTCAGCTCATCCCCTATTTCGTCTATAAGGTCACGCCGCGCGGGAACGACTGGAACTACGGCTTGGCCGCCGCGTTCTTCGCCGCGCTGGAATACTACCGCTGCGATTTGGCCGGATTGGAGTAAGCGCATGGAACTGGGACTGCAAACCTTCACCGTGCGCGAGGTGATGAAGAGCCCTGCGCAATGCGAGCAGACATTTCGTACCCTCGCCGCCCTTGGAATTCATACGGTGGAGCTGGCTGTGGATTACATCAAATTTCCGTTCACCGCCGCCAGCGCTGAGATGCTTTCTGACATCTTTACACGCTGCGGCATCCGCGTGGCATCCTGCCAAATTAAATATAAAACCGCAAGCGCGGATATTGGCCTAACTGCGGAGTTTATGCACATCCTCGGCGCAGCCTATATTACAAACAGTGTGATTGACCTAAAGCTGCTCACCGGCGGTGCGGACGCTGTCCGGCGTTATTGCGGAAATCTGAACACGCTCAAACAGCAGTTGGAGCCGCACGCCCTTCAGCTTGGCCACCACAACCACCACTACGAATTTTTGAAGTATGAGGGCAAGAGCGTGTTGCAGATTATGGCACAAGAATTTGCGGGCGACTTTGTTTTGGACAGCTATTGGACCCAAAAGGGAGGCGGCAATGTGCTGACCTTGCTGGAGGAACTCGCGGGGCGGGTAAAAATCATGCATTTGCGTGACTTTCGCATTGAACCTTTTGGTTTGTTCTCCGGCGGGAAGGATGCGGAAATCGGGAATGGCAACCTCCCCTTCCGGCAAATTCTGCAAAAGGCCGCGCAGTGCGGCGTTTTATATGGCATGGTGGAGCAAAAGAGCAAAACACCGCTGGACAGTGTAAAAACGAGCTGGTCTGCTCTGCAAGATATCGCAACCCAATAAGCTGCGAAGGAGAATGGGGATGGAAACCGGAGCCACTCGCTACAACCGGCGCTATATCAGCACAAAGGAAAGTATGGCCTATGTGCTGTTTGATTCCTCCAAAAGCTTTAACATCAACGCTTATCAAATGCGCTTCATTGTAGATGTGCTGAAAATTGACCTTGACCTATACTCCCTGCTGGGGTTAATTAACGGCATCTGGGACATCATCAATGACTCCTTCATCGGCGCGATTGTGGATAAAACCGCAACGCGCTGGGGCAAATTTCGGCCATACTTGCTGCTGCTTGCTGGGCCGGGAACCATTTTGGGTTGCCTCTATTGGCTGACTCCCCTGTTTTTTGACCAGAACCCCTTGAACATGGGGAAGTTTATCTTTTTTCTGATACTCGCCATGACCTCAGAGCTGAACGGCACCTTCCGCGGGATATCTGAGACAGGCCTGCTTGGCACACTCACACCGAACCCGCAGGACAGGGTCAACCTCTACACACAGGCCGAGGTAATTTCTGCCATTTGGGAATCCATACCGGAAATATTGATGGGCATCCTTATCGACCTTGTAAATCATAAGGTTTTGAATTTTTCCATGCAGGGCGTTTTTATCACCATGGGAACATTTTGTGCCATTGTTGCGGGATTGCTCGGCTTTTTCTTCGTTATCGTTGCGAAGGAGCGCATTGTACAGTCCTCCCAGCACCACAGCTATAAGGACGGCCTGAAAACAATCTGGAACAACCGGCCAATGCTTTTAATTATGCTCTCCGAAATGACAACGGCTTTGACGCTGAACACGGGCGAGCAAAACTATTTCATTGATGTTTTGGGTTCTGCTTCACTGCGCAATATCATCATCATCCCCGGCATGCCGCTCTCTTTCTTTAGCTACACCTATTTTAATAAGGTGCATGACCGTTTCTCCACCAAAGCACTTTGGATTTTCGGGCGGCACTTAAAGGATGTGCTATCCTTATGCATTTTCGCATTCGGCTCCATCGGCGGGGTGAAAAACGGCCTGTACCGCCAGATTAAATATATGCTCCCCGCCTTTATGTTTAAAGATATGCTCTACAAGGGCACTCTCTCCATCAATAAAATTCCGCCGCGCGAGATTTTGACCGATGCCTTGGACTACTGCGAATGGAAAAACGGCTACCGCACAGAGGGCATCACTTTGGCGACAAAGGGCATGATTGTGAAAATGGTAGGCAACGTCGTCGGCTCCTTCAACGCCGCGATTATGAAACGAATCGGCTATTCCCTCAATGCGGGTTTTGGCAAACAGTCAGACAAAACCAAGTACGGTTTATTTGCGCTGTGCCTGGTTTTACCCGGTTTAACCGGCCTGCTCAGTGCAATCCCCAAGCTGTTTTATAACCTCTCCGGCAAGGATCGCGCGCGCATGTACGAGGAATTGGCTGAAATCCGTTCCGGCAAGCACCGGGAATTTGCGGCGGAAATCTCCGCCAGCACCGAAACGAAAGGAAACGACTGAGTTATGGCAAGCGGGCAAACCAACTACAACCGCCGTTATGTTAACGTGAAGGAAACGGCAACCTATGTCATGTTTGACTCCTCCAAGAGTTTCAACATTGACCAATACGTCACCAGATTCATTGTTGATGTTCTGAAAATTGATTTGGATTTAAATTCGCTGATTGGAATCATCAACGGTATCTGGGATATCATCAACGACTCCTTTATCGGCGCAATGGTGGATAGAACCTCCACGCGTTTCGGTAAATTTCGCCCCTATCTCATTGGCTTTGCCATTCCCGGAACCCTGGCCACCTGCGTTTATTGGATGGCTCCGTTGTTTTTTGATGAAAACCCTTACAGCATGGCAAAATTTTTCTTTTGGCTCATTTTGGCTATGTTACGCAGTGTCGGCGGCACGTTTCGCACAATTTCTGAAACCGGATTGCTCTCCACCATCACACCGAACCCGAACGACCGTGTAGGGCTTTACACGAAGGCAGAGGTAATTTCATCTATCTGGGAAAGTCTTCCCGAGATGACAATGGGCATATTGATTGACCTGGTGAACCACAATAAGGTTGGTTTTTCTATGCAAACCGCCTATGTAACGATGGGAGTCGGCTGCACCCTTGTTGGCGGACTGCTCGCCATCTTCTTTGCGATTTTCGCCAAAGAGCGCATTATGCAGTCCGAAGAAAAGCCCAGCTACCGCGAGGGGCTGCAAACCATCCTGCGAAATCGGCCGATGCTGATGATTATGCTCTCCGAGCTGCTGGGTGCTTTTTCCATCAGTACGGGTGAACAAAACTATTACATAGACGTTCTCGGCTCCGCCTCCTATCGCAACATCGTTATGCTGCCCGGGGCGCCGCTTTCCTTCCTCAGTTACAGCTATTTCCCCTGGATACGCAGTAAAATCTCCACCAAGGCCAACTGGATTATCGGCCAGCATCTCAAGGACGCCTGCTCCGTTGTTATCTTTTTAGTCGGTTCCATCGGTGGGAAGGGCACAGCGGGCTTATACCGCAAACCGGCTGTCATGCTGCCGATTTTAATGGCAAAAGACATGCTGTATAAGGGCACGCTGGCAATGAATAAAATCCCTCCCCGTGAAATTATTACAGACGCATTGGATTATTGCGAATGGAAGAACGGTTTCCGTACCGAGGGCGTAACACTTGCCACCAAGGGCATGATTACCAAAATTATTCGGGTCATCACCGGCTCTTTAACCACGTTTATCATGAAGCGCGTGGGCTACTCCCTCACCGCCGGCTTCGGCCAGCAGAGTGACCACACCAAGTATTCCTTATTTTCACTGTGCATGGTACTCCCCGTTGCCACCGGAGCGCTTGCCGTGATACCGAAACTGTTTTATGACTTAAGCGGCGAAAAGCGCGAGCGCATGTATGCGGAACTTTCTGAAATGCGGGCGCTCAAACGCCGGGATTATGACGCGAAGCAGGCGCAGGAGCAAGATGCATGACAGCACTGGAGCTTTTAAAAAAATATTATGGCTATACCACATTTCGCCCCGGGCAGGAGGCCGTTATTTCGGCCATCCTGTCCGGGCGCGACACTTTAGCCGTTATGCCCACCGGGGCAGGGAAATCCATTTGCTTTCAGATTCCCGCGCTGCTCATGCCGGGGATTACGCTGGTAATCTCCCCACTGATTTCTTTGATGCGTGACCAGGTGTTGTCCCTCGTTGCCAACGGTATTCCGGCCGCCTTTTTAAATTCCTCCCTCAATGCGGGACAAACCCGCACCATGCTTTCCCGCGCCCGGGAGGGGCGCTATAAAATCATCTATGTTGCGCCGGAGCGCCTTGCCATGCCAGAATTTCTGGACTTTGCACGCGGGGCACAAATATCCATGCTCACGGCGGATGAGGCGCACTGCATCTCCCAGTGGGGGCAGGATTTTCGCCCAAGTTATTTGAAAGTTGCGGATTTTGTTAGCGCCCTCCCCTCCCGGCCCTTGCTCTGCGCGTTTACGGCCACCGCAACGCGGGAGGTCAGCGACGATATTCAAAGCAGCCTGCAACTGCATAGGCCCTTTGTTTCCGTTATGGGCTTCAACCGCGAAAATCTGTATTTTGAGGTGCAAAAGCCGGCCGATAAGTACCGCGCCCTGAACGACTATCTGCTACGCAATCCAGATAAGGGCGGGATTATCTATTGCTTGACACGCAAAACAGTGGAGCAGGTTTGCTTTGATTTGCAGGAGGACGGATGGAATGCAACGCGTTACCATGCCGGCTTGAGCGAGGAGGAACGCAGCCTAAATCAAGACGACTTTCTCTTTGACCGCAAGGCTATCATCGTTGCAACCAACGCCTTTGGTATGGGGATAGATAAGAGCAACGTGCGTTTTGTGGTGCATTACAATATGCCGAAAGATATGGAAAGCTATTACCAAGAGGCGGGGCGCGCCGGGCGTGACGGGGCACCTGCGGACTGCATTCTGCTTTACAGCGGGCAGGACATTATGACCAACCAGTTTTTGATTGACCGCAGCAGCGAAAACAGTGAGCAAGACCCGGCTATCATAGAGGAACTGCGTAAGCGCGACAGGGAGCGCCTGCGGCGCATGGCAAACTACTGCCACACGCCGGATTGCCTGCGGCAGGCCATTTTAGATTATTTTGGTGATCGGGAAACAATTACCTGCGGCAACTGTTCCAACTGCCAGGCGACACAGGATGAGGTGGATATCACAGCTTACAGCCGCCAAATTCTAACCTGCCTTTCCGGCATGGGGGAGCGTTTTGGCTTAACCATATTGATTGACACCCTACGGGGCAGTAAAAACGAACGCATTTTACGCCTTGGATTAAATAAACTCATTTTATACGGGGCACTCCGCGAACTCAGCGCGGCAAAGATGCGGGAAATTGTGAACTACCTGATACTGCGCGGCTATATCACGCAAACAGATGATGAATACCCCATTGCCAAGCTCACCGAGCGGGCGAGAGATGTTCTTTACAACGGCGCAAGCGTTTTCATGCGCCTGGCCGCTGAGGAGCCAAAAAAGCCGAAAAAAGAAAAGGCAAAAAAACTGGCTCACCGGCAGGAGCTGGCTGTCAACGAGCGTTTGTTTGCCCTGCTGCGGGAAAAACGTTCCCAGCTTGCGGCTGAAAAGGGCGTCCCCGCCTATGTGGTGTTTGCGGATTCCGCGCTGATAGACATGTGTAAAAAACTGCCGCAGGATGAGGACGCCTTTCTGGAGGTCTCCGGCGTGGGCGCCGCCAAGCTGGAGCAATACGGGCAGGACTTTCTCTGCGTTCTGCGGGAGTGGAACGCAAGCGGCGAGAATGACACGCCACAGCAGGAGCGTTTTACCCCCGCACAGCAGCTGGAGGCCGTGCACAGCGCCTATCTCCCCTCGACGGAACCCATCCCCATTTCAGATTTCGCAGAGCAGGTGAACGCACTGTTGCTGCGCTGCGGCGAAACGCGTATCCCGGCAGTGTCTTACACCAATTATCTGCTGCAGGAAGGGTATTTACAGCTACGGGACGGCAAGCGCTTGGCAAGTGAAAGCGGAGAAGCACTTGGCATTTCTTCCGCACTCACGCAAAAAAACAACGGCGAGGAATATTACAAAAACTTATACAATGAAAACGCACAGCGCTTCTTACTCACGCTTTTGGAAAAGCTGTTGCAAGACAAAGAATAGGCCATACCCCGTGCAAACCACCGCCAGCGCGGCGAATCCGGCAAAGAGAGAAAACCGTCTGTTCATATAGCCGAATAGTAGCCCCACGAGGATGGATAGCAGCCGTAAACCCAGTGAAGCGAAGGATTCCGCCGTGCTGCGAATGTGACTTTCCGTTTGACGGTGCAAATAGCCTAACACAAGCGGGTCGGTGATGCCGGCCGCAAGAGAAAGGATTAGCATGGGGAGAATGCACAGCACATTTCTCGTCAAAAACAGAGCAACGTATCCGGCCGCATTTGTAAAAATAACAGCTGTCAGAATTGTGCGGTAGTGAAATCGCCTGCGCAGCTGATAGGCAAACAGATTCCCCGGAATACGCAGCAGCTGTTCCGCCGCACAAACCACACCAAACAGAAATACCGGAACTCCGGTCTGTTCCAACAGCAATTGCCAGAATTCATCCAAATAAATCAGGCAGCTGCCCAAAACGGCAGCGGAAAGACAATACAGCAACACAAGCGGTTTTGCTTTGAACAGCAGAGCCGCTTGTTTCGTATATTGTTTTGCCTGTAACATTTCCCCCTGCGCCCGCGTGACCATGGGCGGCTCCCGGAGAAAAAGTGTAAACACAAATGCAAGCCCTGCGCTGGCACAGGAAAGAATGTAGTTTAGCTCCAAACTGTAAAACTCCGCCAATACGCCGCCGGAGAGCATAGCAAGCATTGTGCCTGCAAAATCAAGCGCCGAAAGCCTGCCCAGCAGCTTTTCAAAATCCTCCTGCCTGTTTTCAGCCAGCAGCGAATCATACAACAGCGCATTTTCACTGCCACTGGAAAACGCCTTTCCAACGCCGGATAAAAACACCACCAATGCAAACATCCAAAAGCGGTCGGCAAACAGCAAAAGCAAAAATTCCAACGCAGCTATGGCACCATTGATAACCAACAGACGCTTGCGCCCAAAGCGGTCCGCTAAAACGCCTGACGGGATTTCGAGCAAAACTACAGTCAGCGCATAGATGATTTCGCAATACACAACTTGCTGCACCTGCATGCCGCGCTCCTGCCAAAACAGGCGCTCAATCACATAGGCCGGAATCAGTGCTTGAAACAGCGTAACCAAATATAGCTTTTTAACATTATACAAATAGCCCATTTTCATCTTCCTTTCAAATTCGATAGAAAGACGAAAATAGGCGGGGCACGTATTCGGCTAGAAGCTTAACAGGGGGGGGCGAATTTTTAGCATGATAACAAAACCCCTTTCGGTTTCTGTTGTATGAACGCTGACATTAGAACATGCGCTGGATTTCCTGAATCAGTGCGGAAAACAGTGCAAAGACCTGTTTCAGGATAGAAACAAAACCGGTTTCTCCGCCGAGTATGCCGGTAATCAGATTCTTTGCGGCCTTCAGCGGCTCAGAAAAATCTCCGGTATAGCGGTCAACCAGATTGCCGCCGTCCAACTTGGCATTTTCGTCCACCTTAGCATAGCGGTTTTCTGTTTTCTGAATGGTATAGGAATCCACCTGCTCACCCGTATCGGCATCAAAGGTTTTCAGCGCAAAACTGTCGCGGTCAAATTCCAGCGTGGAATAGAGAATATTGGCTGTGTTCAATTCAAAATCCAGCCACTCATAGTCATACACAATTTCGCGCACACCCTGCTTGCCAGAGGCGGAGTTGGCTGTGAAATAGATGGTACCCTTCGGGTCCGTGGCCACATTGTTTTGGATGTCATTATCCGTAACCACCACGTTGTTATACATGTAGTGGGAGCGGCCGTAGTAATGGTCATGCCCATCCAGACAGAAATCTACCTCAAACTTATCAAATATTGAGCTGAACATGGCGCGCAGGAGCTTGCTGTCGTTATCGTTGGCTAGGCGACCCGGGCCGTAAATGTCATGATGAATCATAGCAACGCGCCAAGTAGCGTCTTCATTCTTCAGTATGGCTTGCTTTGCAAAATTGAAATGGTCAATCGCGTTCGGGTTGCTGCTGTTGAACACCAGGAAAAGCACATCGCCGTAGCGGAACCAATAGTTTTGCCCCGGCAGGCTGGGCGTTGTGCCCCAATATTCATTGGGATTGTTGCTGTAAAAGCGGTAGCTTAGGCCCTTATTATCATGGTTGCCGATGACCGTTGCCATGGGGAAGTTACGCAGCGCCTGTGGGGCAAGGGTACCCACCCACTCATCCGCGATGCTACCGTTTTCTGTTTGGTCGCCCAAGGAAAGAACCATGGCGCTATCCGGATTACGGGAAATGGCGTTGCCGAGCATTTTTTGCCACAGATAGGCCTCATCCCGCACCTTGGTGCCGCTGTCATCCTCGCTGCCGCACTGAACATCGCTGACAAACAGAGCCTTAAAGTGCGCCGTCGCCGCAGTGCGGAAGAAGCTCGGCTCGCTCTGCTTATCCTTGCTGCCGTAGCTGTAATAATATACCGTGTCCTCTGAAAGGCCGCTCACTGTAACGCGGTGCACCGGCTGCTTTGTTTCTGCATCAATGATGGTATACCCGCAAAAACTTTCGCTCTGTGACATATCCGCGTTTTTGCTAACGGTCACGACGGGACTCCATTCCATGGTATTGGAATGCCAGGAAAAGCCCATCTTCGTGGCATCGCTGCCGGGCGTTAGGGCAATCATGGTGTTGTCGCCTTTGACGGTCTCCCAATAGCTGTTCCATTCCTCCTGGGTCTGCACATAATCCGGCAATTCCGCCGCAAACACATTGCCCATGCCGAAAGCGCCGACGGTCAGCAGCAGCGCCAACAGGACGCTGCACATTTTTTTACAGAACTTCATTTCTAAGGTATCCCCTCTCCTATATTAATACGCCATGTCCTTCGGTATTACGCCTTTACGGGAACTACCGTAAAGCTGTATTCCAAGCCGTTTTCCGCATTCACCAGGTATTGTTCCAGCGCGTCCGGCCCGCAGGAAGCGCTGCCGGCGGGGCGCAGGAAGCCATCTATGCACACGGCCGTAGTGTTCTCATCGTGCAAATCCTCCTGGTGTTTTGCCTTTGCCAACAGCTTTTGCGAATAGTGGCGCGCGTTGAAGCTGAAGGGCTTGTCGGCGTTGCAGAACAGCAAGCCGTTCCCCGCTTGATCCGTCAGCTTCATCCAACGCACAGAAGTGCGGTTCCCGGCGTCCTGCGGCTTGATATAGGGCTCGTGCATATCCGCCACAGAAGTCTGATAGATGCCGATTGTGGATTGCGCAGTGAAGTCGGACTGCGTTTCATACTCACCCAAGCCATAGTATTCCACCTGCTCAAAGCAGCGGGGCATCTCCAGCTTTAGTCCAAAGCGCAGCATATTCTGCGCCATTTCTTTCTTATGCTTTAACCGCAGTTTGGAGCTGACCTCCATCGCACCGCTGGGCAGGATGGTGATTTCCAATTCCACCTTGGCGATGGTACGCTTGCCGGAAACCAAATCATAATCCAGCTCCAGCTCCACCTCGGGTGCATCCTCATCGTCCTCAAGCTCAAACTCAAACTCCCGCAGCACACAGCTGTAATCGGAGTGGCCGGCGCTATCCCAATCCTTGGTAAAATGCCTGTCATTGTCAATATAAGCGCGGAAAATATTGGGAATAAAGCCCGTTTCATCCGCCGGGTTTTGATTGATGAATTCCACGCCGCCGCGCTGATAGCTCAGCAGCTTGCCTGTCTCTTTCTCAAAGCGAACGCTGCCGCCTTCAAAGCCTACAAGCAGCTCCTTACCGTCGTAATTCAGCGTCAATTCCTTGCCGCGCCCTCTGGGCATATGCACTTTAAACTCCTGCAGGGCAAGCTGCTCTTTCGCTACAAAGTTGCCGTTTTCATCTGTATAACTGAAGTTGATGAACACCTCGCAGCGCTTGGGGAAGCTGTAATCCAAGGTAATACGCTGCTCGCCGCGCGGTGCAATATCCAGCGGGAAGGAGCCGGTAAGCGTTTCCTTGCCGTCCTGCAGCAGACTCCAGTTCACTGTTAAATAAGAAGCATTGCGGAAACGGTTTGTGTTGGTGAATACAAAACTGTTCTCCCCGTCCAGCCTCGCGCGCACAGGGCGGTACACAATCTGCATTTCCCGCGCGCCGGTGTGCAGCCTGCGGTCAGGGTAAACAAGGCCGTCCACACAGAAGTTATCGTCATGCCGCCACTCGCCGTGGTCGCCGCCGTAGGTAAATTTCCATGGGCCATCCTCGTGATAGACCGCATGATCCGCCCATTCCCAAACACAGCCGCCCATATAAACATCGTCAGAATAAATGATTTCCCAATATTCTTCCATGCAACCGGGGCCAACGCCCATCGCGTGAGCGTATTCGCACATATAAAAAGGTTTGCCGATATACTGCGCATTGGGTCTTGTACCCTCGCGGATTTTTATGAGGTTTTCGTGGTTGGTATACATTTCGGAAATCACGTCATAGGAGTGGCGCGGGGTGCGGATTACACCCTCGTAATGAATCGGAATTTCCGGGCTTAGGCGCTTAAGCGCATCATAGGCGATATCGTGGCAGGCCCAGCCCTCCGCCTCATTCCCGAGGGACCACATGGTGATGCTGGCACGGTTACGGTCACGGTAACACATGCGCAGGATACGGTCCACATAGCGCGGCGCCCAATCCGGATTGTTGCTGATCATCAGCGGGTTGCGGTGCGGCTCCATGCAGCAACCGTGCGTCTCAATGTCCGCCTCGTCCACAATATACAGGCCATAGATATCAGCAAGAAGCAACAGATGATGGTCAGGCGGGTAGTGGGAGGTGCGGATGCAGTTAACGTTCAAGGATTTCATGAGCTTGACATCCGTCTCATAATCCGCCCAGTTCATTACATAACCGTTTTTATAATGGGTATCATGGTGGTTAACGCCCTTGAGCTTAATCGCCTGGCCGTTAAACGTGAACACATTGCCACGAATTTCAATCTGCTTGAATCCGGTTAGGTTGCGGATCACTTGAAGCTCTTTGCCATCCTTTTTTAATGTAATAAACACATTATATAACTGCGGCTCTTCCGCATTCCAGGCTTCCACATCTAAATTATCGAACAGAAATTCCACTTTTCCGGCCGCGGGGCATTCCTGCTCTATCCGCTCACCGTCAACCAGCAACGCGGCGGAAACCGAATAACCGTCCGTCTCCCCCTCCACAAAAACAGTGGCGTCCAGGTGCCAACCGGTTGCTGTGTGGCGCGTGAGGAGGTGATAGTCGTTCAGATTCGTCTTCGGCAAGGTATACAACAATACATCACGGAAAATTCCATTTTCACGGAACATATCCTGGCACTCCAAAAAGGTTGCGGTTGACCACTTCTGCACCACGGCAAGCAGCTCATTTTCGCCCTGCCTGACATAGGGGGTGATATCAAATTCCGCCGTATTGTGCGCGCCCTCGCTGTAGCCGACAAACTGACCGTTGACATAGAGGTTAATGCAGGGAATTACGCCGAGAAAATCCAGATAGTAGGTATCGCAAAGGCTGCCCAGCGTGAAATTTTTTCTGTAAACGCCTACAGACATCTCCGCCGGGAGTTCCGGGGGCACGTTGTCAAATTCATAGGGGCAGTTGATATAAACAGGCGGCTCATAACCCGTTCTCTGCCAGGTGGAGGGCACCAGTATGCTCTCGAAGGCGACAGAAGCAGTATCCAACTCCGCGGGAAGCTCCGCCTCCTTCGCATAATATTTGAAGTCCCACGCGCCGGAAAGCACCGTAACCAACGGCGATGTATAGCGCTCCTGCTCAATCGCCGTCTGCGCCAGAGTCTTCTCGCTTTCATAGGGTATAAAATAGGCCCGACCCGCGCGCTTGTTGATTTCATAGGTGTCAAAGTCACGGTGATTGGTGCTGTTTATGGTATATCGCATAGCAGACATGTTCCTTTCCTTTAACATTATTGTCCATGGCTATGGTAGCATATGCCAACCCGGGTTGCAAGCAGATTTGCGGATTTTTCAGAATTACTCCGCCGGAAAATGCTGCTATTCCTTCGGCACTTATTGCTCCGCTGATTAAACCTTGCGTAATTAGGGGTGGGGATTTTCATTGTCAGGCAAGGAAAAAAACGCAGCAATCCTTTCGGATTGCGAGTATTTTTGACGCAGCATGGCAGTGAAAAGGCCGCCCATGATGCGCAAGGTTTAATCAGCGGAGCAATAATACTAATCCGAAACAGAAACCTCGTTACCTTTCTTTATTTCTGCAAATTTTTCAGTCATGGTGGGATTTCCACGCGTCAAGCGCTTGATCGTCAAGTCTTCGGCTTTATTGTTTGCCAAGCGCAAATTATCTTCTGAGCGCAACAAATTTTCCTTAATTTTTTCGAGCCCCTTGATGGTCTTATCAATTTCGTCAATCGCTGCCTTGAATTTACGACTGGCAAGGTCATAATTTCGAGCAAAACCACTCTTAAAAGCTTCCATGTTTTCTTCAAAGTTTGTGATATCTATGTTCTGATTACGGACCAACGCAAGCTCAGATTTATATGCAAGCGAATTCATCGCAGCATTTCGCAGGACAGTAATCATAGGGATGAAAAACTGGGGACGTATTATATACGTTTTAGGGTATCGATGAGAGACATCGACAATCCCGGTATTATATAGCTCACTATCTGGCTCAAGCAATGAAACCAGCACGGCATATTCGCAACCTTTTTCGTTACGATCCTTATCTAGCTCCTTGAGAAAATCCTCATTCTTTTTCTTTGTCGCCGTTTCATCCTGCTCATTTTTCATATCAAACATAATAGAAATGATTTCGTTATTTTCATCGTCGGCTTCACGGTAGATATAGTCGCCTTTGCTTCCGGTTCTAGCATCATTGTCTTTTTCAAAATAAGCCTTTGGGAACGCTGTGGCGCGAAGTTGGTTAAACTGAGTCTCACAATGCTGTTCCAATGTTTCGCCGACCATCTTTGTGGATAGCTTGGCTTTCATATCTTTGTAATATGCAATCACCTCATCCTTGGATTTGAGCTCAGCAAGATGCTTTTCCCTGAGAGTTGCTTCAAGAAGCTTCTGTTCGGCGTCCTTCGCTTTAAGTTCACCGGTCAGCGTATCTCGTTCTTTTTCAACTTTATTTACAGCCTCTGAAACAGCTAAATGTTTTTCCATTTCCTTAGCTTTAAGTTCATTGGCCAGGGCATCGCGCTCTTTCTCCACCTTTGCCACTGCCTCTGTTACTTCGAGGGCCTTCTCGGTTCCCGCCGCTTCAATTTTTGCCTTAAGTCCAGCGATTTCCGCATCTTTTTTCGCGGCATCTTCCTGCAAGGCGGATTTCGTAGTTGCTTCGGCTAATCTGACAGCATTTTCCTTATCTTGTTTCATCAGCTGTTCGCGTTCACGTAGCTCTTTTTCAAATTCATGGTTGCGAATTTGCTCAACGATATCTGCAAGGCCTGACGCATCCACTTTGAATACTTGGCCGCAGTTAGGACATTTTATCTCGTTCATTATTTTTCATTATCCTTTCTAAAATACACTGATGGACGTTTGTTCTGTACAGGTTCCGGGTTATACCAATCTCCTTTTAGAATGCTTGCAAAATTCGGTAACAAGCGTTTCATGTATGCGCTCTTGCCGAATTTTGCAGGAAGTATTCTTAATGGTGATGATGGTATTACATCCCTCCTCTTTCGCAACTATTATAAAATACACCATGCTTAATGTCAACAAAAAAACGATATTCCGACAAAAATCAGCAACAAGCCTCATTTCACCCTCCCACAACGCAAAAAAGCCAAGAAACCTTGCTCCCACAAGGTTTCTTGGCTGCTGTCGATTGCATCACAATCAACGTACAAATATGGCTAAGGGCGATGATTTTGATGCAAATACGCCAAGGTGCACCAGCTCTTTCTTGGTGCATCTTAACACACGGGACGGTTCTTTTATGTTATCCAATTCTTCATTAGATTAATAATAATACAACCAACTTTCCAAATCAAGAAAGCGTCGCCTTTCACTCTTTTCACGCATAATCATCTCTAGAACACGCGAGAACCGTCCCTGTGTGTTCTGTGTGTTCTGTGTGTGTTCTGTATCTTGTGTGTGTCTTGTGTGTCTTGTGTTTCTTGTCAACACGAGAGAACCGTCCCCTTGTGTCTCTTTCTTGTCAACACGAGAGAACCGTCCCCTTGTGTCTCTCCCCTTGTGTCTTCGAGAGAACCGTCCCCTTGTGTCTTGTGTGTCTTGTGTCTGGAAAGAAAATGATAGGTTGAAAAAGACAGCGCATAAAAGAGAGTCGCTGAAAAATGACGATTGACGAATGGAAAATTTGCGCGGTTGTATGCTGGTTTTTACAAAAATGAAAGCACTCTTCAGACTATGGGATATACGTCAACATGTAATGCGCAAGACCCTTCTGTCCTAAAACATTAGGTTCTGCGCATCTTCTTCTTGGGTTATGGATTTAAAGCTGTTGGTCAAAGGTGTGTTAGCCGGGCAACATGCATTGTCCATATAGCACGTCATAAACAAGCACCCCTACAATTAAACGTAGAAGGTGCGTGTTCATTTGCTTAAAGTACCGTTGTCAATCATCGTCACACTCGCTCATAGGAGATTCTGGGCAATCTCCTAGCGTGACACATTCGTCTGCAGTACTAGAACCACAGTCAGTAGCAAAGTCAACCACAGTGTTTGATAAGATTATCACAACGACACCTCCTTAAAAAGAATTTCTTCATTATATTGGATGTATTACAAGTTGTCAAGTTTTTCATTTATTAACGCTTTGCTTTCAACTAGCATTTTTTTGCCCAGCATTTTTATGTATTGCGGAAGTATCGACTTATAAACGAAACAATATGGACTCAATCCCACTAGATTATGGTTTGTAGCCTGATTTTGCATTGGACATCCATTTGCACAGCAATATCTCCATATACAGTTGGAACATGCCTCTACCTGCTCTACGGAGAACATGCAAATATTGTTGTCTCCCTTTTGTCTTAACTCCCACAAGTCAGAGATTTCATTAATGGTTGAAAGGGGATAAATCAATCCCATCCCACACAAACCTAATTCACCTAAATGCCCTATCGCAAAAGAATTATTACCCGCACCACAAACACGCTTGGAAGGATGATTAAATACTATATCCCCAAACTTGAAATGAAAATTTGCCATGCCAGAATCAATAAAGGAGTTCATGATGTTTATGCATTCTGTCATAATACGATTAACTTCACTAAGATTTCTGAATAGAGATGTATTTCCAGTTACTATATTTTTCTCCAATGAAAACCTGAATGTCATCCCTCTCATAATAAAAAATTTTGTTAACGCAGGCAATCCGTATAAATTGTGCTCGCTAACGGTAGTCATAATTCCGGCTTTTGTACCGTGCTTCTGTAAGGTTTCAATCCCACAAATCACTTTATCAAAGCTGCTATTGCCCATAATATCTTGGCGGCAAGTATTATATTCTTCCGTCCCATCAAGTGAAATGCTGACACCGATCTTTTTTTCCTTTATATAGTGTGCAATATTGTCATCTATTAACGTTCCATTCGTTAAAATGACATAACGCCAGATAAATTCACTATACTTTCCTTTTGTATACTCTATGATATCGCAAAGCAAGGAGAATCTTAATAATGGCTCACCGCCTGAAAAACGGAGTTGAATTTCAGTATAACCATGCTCTCGAGCAGTATTGGTAATTATCTCAATTGCATTTTTAGCAGTGTGTATAGACATGCTCGTTTTTGATTTATCAATATAACAATAACTGCACTTAAGATTACAGTCATTTGTTAAATGTAGCCAACAATCTATTTTTTTTGCTATGCTTTTTGTTTCATTACTATCTTCAACTTTAATTAAGTCTATTCTGGCAAGCTTTGTAATGGCATTTGAGATAATATCTTTGTCGATTTGCAGCTTATCGCTCATTCTATCAATAGTAGTCTTTCCATCACACAAATGAAGTAACGATAATGCATCTGCATCAAGAATGATAACGCCTCCTGTGCCTCTAGGATTATAAATTACAAAATAGTTATTCATAAGAGCATCACAATAAACGGCGTCCCACTTTTGGGGCAAAAATTCGTTTCTCCGCAAACAACTCGCCCTTTCGTATAAAATAATAGTGTGATATGATGACTTCCCCGACATTGAAAAGTAGCAAAACCAATACCATCCCCATTCTACCATTTTCCACAACATACGACAAGTCCTTATTTTGCGCCGCCCATTGGTAGAGCAGTATTATTTTAACAATGTAAAACCGAACACAAGCGAACACAAGGGGACGGTTCTCCGAACACGAACACACGAACACAAGGGGACGGTTCTCCTGTGTTCTCGTTTCATATGCAAATCACATTAACATATGAGACACAACGCCAGTTACCATGCGCTTCATCTTAGAATTCGTCTAATAATCCCGATACTCACGCCCGTCATTCGGCTCAACTGCCGAATTGATAACCCAGCTTCTCGCAATGATTTGATGCAATTTTCTCTATCGTGCTCGTTCAATTGCTGAAATTCTGCGACCGATTCCGTTTTACAGATTTCAAAAATCAATTGTTTTGCCTCGGATTCACTGATTGGACGATTGTCCACATCGCAATCGAGGCAACGATCCTCACTTGAATCTTCATGGAATAAAACGAATTCTTCTTTGCTCATCATACCCAATGCAAAATCAATGTCAACAAGCCGCGCTTCATTTTTATATTCGACGTAGCTGCTCCAGGGAAAAGCATCCATTGTTTTACAAATACTTGCTTTCACGGGATTATAATGTATATACCGTAAGACCGTCAGAAAATAGGCGTCATCTTCGACCGGTTCACTTTTGAATCTGTCATGGAATAAATGACCGCTTCGCTCATATTTCCAATTATACCAGTAGACATAGCGTGTGCCTATTCGCTTAAATATCTGCTCTATTTGTTCGCTTTCAACTTTCAACAACAGATGCACATGGTTGTTCATAAGACAGAACGCATAGAGTTTAAACCCGCTAATCAACTTAACATCAGCGAGAATTGCATAGAAACGTTCGCGGTCTTCATCGTCATCGAAAATATTTTGCTTGTTAATGCCACGCAACATTGCATGGTAAATTCCAGTTGTGCTCTTTACTCTGCCTTTTCTCGGCACTTTTATCACCCAGAGCTACTATAGCAGAGGTTTCAGCTCTTGTCAACACATGAGAACCGTCCCCTTGTGTCCTTCCTTGTGTCCTTCCCCTTGTGTCCTCGTCCCCTTGTGTCCTCTTGTGTCCTGTGTCCCAAGTCTGGTACCTCTACGAAAAGAAAATGCCTTCCACTCTGGCGAGTGCAAGACATTTTCTTTGGCTAAGGGCAATGATTTGGATGCAAATGCGCCAAGGTGCATTTGTATAATATTTATTTAAAAATTTATAAATATAATATTTTATTCTAAAATTATTTTTAAGTCTGTT
>JAVBPP010000054.1:0-34047 GCA_031549535.1 Oscillospiraceae bacterium | reverse complement strand
TGGAGGTCAAAACCCGCATTGCCCGATTCAAAGGGTTTTCAAAACTCTCCTGTCCGGGGTGCGGGGTTTTTGTAAACCGCTTCGTCTGGTTTATAGGGTTCTGAAAACCGGGGCTGTCCGGTTTATAGGGTACAGTTTAATCCAAAGAAAGCGTAGATAAAAAATCCGCGAAAAAGCCATACAGCAAAGCTTTTCTTTGATTTTTTATGACGCTTTCTAATGGAGATTGGTATAAAAGGTGTTTGGTATTAGTTATATAGAGCATATACGAACACAGCCAAAAACAGCAAGTCTGTTTTCCCCCTCCTTTGAAAAAACAGTAGGGTGGGGAAAAACCCACCTTTACGCAGCGTGCCGAAACTTGTATAATATTATCACTATTGTGCGGAAAGGGGCTGATAAAAATAGACCGCAAAAAACCCGTCATCGTATATCTGATGACAGGCGCATTGTTTATGCTGTGGCAGACCGCCAGCTGGTTGATGAATGAGCATCATGCCGTACTGGGCACGAAAAACACATTTCAGCTGTGCTTTATTCTTTATTCGCTTTCCGGCGCGGCGGGTTTGCTACTTGGCGCGTTCCTATGCGACAGAGTTATTCGGATTAAAATGAGTCACCGAAGCCTCGCCGCCGTATTATCGCTTTTCGCCTGCGCGCTTACCGCCCTTCGCTTTTTTGTGCAGAATTTTTTTCTGTTTGGGATGCTCCTCAGCCTTGCCTGCATTTTTGGTTTTGCCGCGCACAGCGTACTGCTTAGCGAAAGCTTTCGAAAAATTCCGTATGCCTTGCGGGCGTTGAGCATGGGTTTAACCCTATCCCTCTGTGTGCTGCTGCGCTTTCCGGCTGATCTTTATGCCAAAAGCGGCACTTCACCAGGGCTTGTTTATCTGCTGCTTTCCGTTTCGGCGGGGTTGCTTTTATCTTTGATGTTCTTCTGTTCGCCACTTGTCAAACAGGTTTTTGAAGCGCAGGCGCAGGATAATCAGGAAAAAAAGCGTCCGGATGCGCGAAGGCTCATTGGAACGGGAATTTTATGCTCCTTATTTTTATACACCTTGCATGGCATATTTGACGCGAACGTCAACGGCACTTTCGTTTACGAGCTTGTTCTGTATTTTCGGGTGTTGCAAATAGCCGTGCCTGTCATCGCCGGCCTGCTGTGTTATCGCTTTGGATACACCGCTTCGGTTATGTCCAGCCTTTGTTTGGCAGGTTTCGGCGTGTTTTGCTACTATTTTTCATACAGCAACATCGGCGCAGCTATGTTTGCCATGGCCGGCATCGCCGCGCTATCCCTGTTTTTTGTCCCGATACGCGCTATGTTCGCTGACATTTCATTTTTCAGTAAATACCCGAGCCTGGTTACATCGTTGAGCTTTATTACGTTTTTTCTGTTTCAGGCGCTGGGATGGCCGATTTCTACCCTGTTGGAGCACACGGGCAAGGAAATCGGCTTTGTGCTTTATTTGTGTATTTTTATTTTCTCCGTTCCGGCTATGCTACTGTTTTTTTACAGCCTGGTTCAGTCGTATTTGAAAAAAGCAACGCCCGAGGCCACTTCACCGCCCCCCAATCTGCTGCGCAGCCTGCAACTGACCAGGCGGGAGGAGGAAATATTTCTCTTAATCCTCCAAGGCGTTACCATGGAGGAAATCAGCCAAAACCTTTTTTTGTCAGACGCCACCGTTAAATGGCATTTATCTAATATCCTGAAAAAGACAGGTGTAAAAAATCGCGCCGCGCTGATTGAACGGTTTCGGGAACTGTATTGCTCCGCCGATTAACGAGCGCCGCGGCTTTTTGCCGCTTGATGGGCGAACAACGCTGACTGACGGCAAAAACCAACCCGTCTATGCGTTCACGCGGAACAAACCCTTGATGTAACGTTCTTTCGCTTTTTATTATAAACGAGATACACAGCCAGAACGCTCACCGGGTAGAATAGTGGATACACCACAACGTTCCATAAACTCGATAACTTCTGTAAATCCCCTGCTGCTGTATAGTCATACGCATATGCGCGCAGCCGCTCTCGCTCCGCCGCCAAAATTCCGTATCTGTATCCGTCACGGCTTAGCGTCCCTTCTGCCGATTCCGTCTTGATGTAATCGTCATAATCCAGCTCTAAATCCCTGTACGCATAAACCGGCAGTTTCTTCTCCCGCAGTGCCTCCGATGGGGCGGGCGCCTTTTCCAACGGCTCTTTTTCTGTCAGCATTCTATCAAATGCTGCCTGATCTTCCTGCGTAAATTCAATAATAAAACAACTCTCTTCCAGTTGCTTTTGATAGATAAAATCGCTGACTTGAACAAATACATAATGCAACGCCATAAGGCTCGAAATGCAAATGACTGCCGCAATCTTTGCTTTTTTAGCCAATTTTCGGATTGCGGCTCTATCTCTCTCATCCGGATACAAGATATCCGCAGACTTCTTACGATAGCGGTATCGCAGACCGATATTCAGCAACACAATCACAACAAGGGCTCGCGGCAGAATTCCAAAGGAAAAATCAGAACCCAAAAATACGATGACGAAAACGGACAGTAAATACCGAGGTATCGAAACCGCCTCTTGCTGGATATTATAGGTGTAATTAAGTATCTGGTTCCCCAACGCAGCCAACCCCATCTGAAAGGGAACAGCCAAAAGGCTGCCAATCACCTGCCAAAGCGAAGTACTTATTTGGGCAAGAAAGGCCTTTTTACGCCGTTCCTCCAGCGCAACAGTGCTATACAGCACCTGATTCTTTGCCTTGCCGTATTGCACAAACAACAGAACGATGGCCGCTACTATCAATATTACACCCAACAAATAAAGCGGTAACGTGAGAATGCCCGCAATCAGCAGACCAACGCAGACCCAAAGATAGCTGCGAAACATCGCTTGGGTGCCGCGCAGCAGTGTATCCGCCCGCTCAGCTTCTTCCCCGCTTTCCTTTCGCTCCTCCACCGTCCCGCGAGTCATGCGCTCCCCCTTGAGCAGTTCTTCCACAGAAACACCGAACAGCTCCGCAAGGGTGGGCAACAGGGAAATATCCGGGCAATTTTCACCGCGCTCCCAGCGGCTGACCGTTCTGTCTGAAACATGCAGCTTTTCCGCCACTTCTTTCTGCGTCATCGCCTTTTCCCTGCGCAAATCCGTCAAAAACCTGCCTATTGCTTTTTGCTCCATACTGTATCTCCCCTCCCATGTCTCTCGGTTTTATATTAGCATATGAGGGGCAAAAAAACTACAGAAGTATAAAAATTGTAACTCCCATATTCCGAGAATTTATGTCTGCTGCGTTTATCAACCCCGCAACACATACAGTTCATGCAGCGCGCGGGTCATGCCTACATAGAGCAGTTTGTAGTCCAGCAGGCTTTCCTTCAGGTCATAATCATCATAATCCCAGAGGACAACGCTGTCAAATTCCAGGCCCTTGGAATCCGCCACGCTGACGATATAGCTGCCCAACTCCAAATTTGCAGAGCCGGCGTCCATGAGGCGCAGCTCACTTAGCTGCGCCATGCGGCGGGCTAAATTCTGTGCGCCTTTGTCATCTTTACAGATAACGGCATTTAGGCCGTAACCCGCTTTTTTGATTTCTTCCAGAATGCACAGCAGCTCCCGCTCCTTCCCCTTCCCAGTGCAATACCGTTCCTGCACCGGGCGACCGTGGCGCACGAGCGGCTCCGTAGCAAAGGGCTCCCCGGTGCGCTGTTCCACCATAGCCTTGGCAAAATCGGAGATTTCAATCGTATTACGGTAGCTCTTGAGCAGGCAGCAATCATGCGCCTTACCCGCGAAGACCGCATCGTTCAGCTCCTGCCAATCGTTAATGGTGTAACGGTTGATGTTCTGCATTACATCGCCCACAATGGTAAAGCTGGCGGCCGGATACATACTTTTGAGGCAAAGGTATTGCAGCACATTCAAGTCCTGCCCCTCGTCCACCACGATATGCCGAATTTCATCCTTGCTGCAGCCATCATCCAAAAAGTTGACCAGCAAAATTAAAATACACAAATCATCCGTTGTGTAAGCGCTCGGGCGCACCGGGCCCAAGCCCAGCTGCGCACGAAAGCGATTGAGCAGTTCGGGTGCCTTTTGCTTTTTCAGCCGATTGCGGAAGAAATGGCGCAGACCTGTTTCGATTTTGCGCATTTCCTTAAGCACATCCTGCCGCAGCGTAACACCCTGTTGAAACAGTGCGTCATGCAGGGGCAGCGCAAATGAGGTCATTCGTGTTTTGTAGTAATTCCACAGCCGCGCATCCATTAAGTTCGCCATACGCTCCAAGGACATACGGTGCAAATCCGCCACCTGCTCACGCACGGACTCCTCCGAGAGCAGTGTCACCTCGTGAGCGCAAACGGCGCTATGGAACACTTCTTGCTGAATTTCCTCACAAAAACGGGTTAGCTCCCGCGGAATATCGAGGTTCTGGTAGTCTGATTCCCCGCGCTGCGGAATGCGCAGCTTGGGAAAATAGCGCAGCAACGCCTGTTGCAGCTGCTCACGCAGCGTCCCCTGCTGCACCCCCTGCACCTCTAAATCCGGCAGCATGGAGCTAATATAGTTTAAGAACAGCCGGTTTGCCGCAAGGATGAGCACCTGATTGCTCTGCAGCTTTTCGCGGTAGGTATAAAGCAGATAGGCAATGCGGTGCAGAGCCACTGTAGTTTTGCCGCTGCCCGCCACACCCTGCACCAGCACCTGCTGCTCCAGCGGCTTGCGTATGATGCTGTCCTGATCCTTTTGGATGGTTGCAATGATTTCGCTGAGCACAACATCCTTATTTTGCGAGAGGTATTTCACCAGCAAATCATCATTCGCCACCACTTCGCTGTCATAGAAGCCGAGCAGTTCACCGTTTTGAATATCCAGCGTGGTTTTCAGCTTCAAATCCACGACAGTTTCATCCATTCCGTTATGACTGTAAGAGGCCTTCCCCAAATTTCCGCTGTAATATAGCTGCGAAACCGGGGCGCGCCAGTCTACAATCCAGATATCCTCCTGTTTCTCGTAGTCTGAAATCCCTTTTTTCCCAATGTAGAGCTGCTGCTCCTGTGGAGCTACCGCTTCGCTGTAAATCAGCTTTCCGAAATATGGCTTTTTTAGAGCCTTTGTGCAATCTTCCCGGCGCTGTTGATACAGCGCGGAGAGATATTCTTTTGCCGGAATATCGTTGTAAAATTCCGGCGTTGCGGAGGTATATCTCCGGTGCAAATCCTCCAGCTCATCCTCCGTTTGGTTGTAGAGCAAATCATAATGGGTGTAAGCCTGTTTCAGCCGGGAAAGCATTGCAGCAAGCGCCCGCCGCTCCGCTGCTGCCTGCGTTGTATATTGCATGGGTCTCACCAGCCTCTCGTTTCTATGCATCTATTGTAGCAAAAAGAAAAAATAATACTAGACTTTTTCTTTCCGCTGTGATAAGCTAATTAATACAGTCCTGGCAGAATTATTTTTTATTATAATCTATATAGTTTATCGTATGATTTAAGCCTTGCAAAGAATGTAGATATTCTTTGCAAGGCTTTTGTTAGTGCTTTTGCATTACTGCCCCAGCTTATCCGACAAGAAAGAATCAAAATCTATATCGTCAAAATCAACCAGCGGCTCTTCTGCTTTTGGTGTTATGGCTTCCTCCGGCCGGGTAATGGCCTGCGGCTGTGGCAAAGGCGCAACAGGTTGCATAGGCGCAACAGGTTGCATAGGCGCAACGGGTTGCAAAGGCGCAACAGGTTGCATAGGCGCAACAGGTTGCATAGGCGCAACGGGTTGCAAAGGCGCAACAGGTTGCAAAGGCGCAACAGGTTGCAAAGGCGCAACAGGTTGCGCCGGGGGTTCATATTGCGGCATACGCGCCGGCTCCGGCGGGCGGTTCTCCATCTTCTGCTTTTCCTGCATGAAGCTGGCCTCAAAGCTGAGGAAATCCTCCGGCTTGAAGGCGTCCGGCTCTGCCCGCTCCTGTTTCACTCCCTGCGCACGGCTCTTGGTTTGTTCAAACAGCAGGCTATCGAAATCAAATTCCTCCAATGGTGGTTTCGGCGCTTCCACGGTAGGTTGCGTATGCAGTTGCGGTTGCAACGGCGGTTGCGGTTGTGTGAAGAAGCTTTGCGTATTCTGCGGCTCCTGCTGTGCTGCCGCAAACGGCTGGGGCTCCTCCTGCACAGGTATATACACCTTTGGCTCCGGCGGAATTACCGGGAACGGTTCAGCCAGCTGTTGGGGCGGGAGATACACGTTAGGCTCCGGCTGCGCGGTTGCGGGTATATCGAGCGTATCCGCAGACGGCGTGGACGGTGCCAACACCAGCTCCGGCTGATTCTCTTCCAACGCTTCGCTGCGTATCAGCTGCATATTGGCTAGCAGGCGCAATAGCATAAATACCAACGCAACAAGAATAATCGGCATGAAAATCCACTTGAACAGACCCAGTTTACTATCCGCAATATCGTTATAAATCTGTGCCGTCCAGTTTAGACGCATGGTCACCTTACCCACGATGGCGTAGTAACTGATGACCTCACTGCTTTCCATGATGTCCTTCATGTTCCGCGTGGTGAAGCCCTTTTCCTTGGGGTTGGCAAATTTGCGGGTAACAATCTCTCCGTTTTGCTGATAGCAGACCAGTGAATTTTTGTCGTCCGCAAGCTGTTTTTGCAGATTATCCGAGGTGATTTCCAGTTCCTTTACCACATAATCGCTGTTCGGGTAGAGCATGGCGCCCATTTTATCATCCTGCATATGCAGAATCCGGTAGCCGAACACATAATCCGTCTTGGAGGCAACCTTCGCAAGCTGCCAGCCAACCACCAGCATCGCTGTGATAATGGCAAACACCAGGAACACAATGGACAGAATTTTAAACAGCAGGCTAAAACGGTTGCCATCCTTGGAATACACCACCCGCAGCTTGCCGCTTTCCCCATGCACAATGCGGTTTTCTTGAATATGCTTCTCCATTTCCTCCGGCGTCATGTCATAGTCCTCCGGATACTTGCGCATCATACGAACCGTTAAGAACACGTCCAGATAATGGAATAACACACTGATTATTACAATAAAGGCAACCACGCTTATGGTATATTTGGCAACACCGGGCCAGATAATTTCTTTATTACTTGTGCGCACGTCCTCAACAATGCGCTTGGCAAAGTTCCAGATATGCCACTTATCGTGGTAAACCTGGCCTACGATTTCGTCCTTTGTTAAGGGGATTCCGTCCGGGTCCTCATTATTGATACCCCAGGTGAACACCTTGCCCTCTTTATCGATTTCAACAATCTGGTGGCAGATGAGCCGATAGCCGTTGTCAAAAACGATATAGTCCCCTTCCTTCAAGCCACTGATATCATCCAGTGCTTTCATCAAAACAATGCTGTGCTCTTTTATCTCCGGTTCCATGGAGCCGGTTTCAATCACAAGCGGAACATAGCCGAAAATCGCGTTCCCGGCCTTTGTTTTTTCCTCCTTGCTGCTGCTTACATTGGCAACCACAGCAAGCACCAGAAGCACCAGCGAAAACAACAGCAGAAGCGAACCGAGCAGGTTCAGCACACGCATAATCGGATGCTTCCTCGGCTTTTTCTGTTTCTCTTTTTGGTTTTTCATCCCATGCTCCCCTTATCTTAATTTCCGTATCTATCATTTACAGGTTTGCTTTTTTTGTGATTATACCACAAATGTGCCGAAAATGGTATCCTCAGTTATAAGTTTTGGCAAAATAAACGGGCGGCCTGCGGCCGCCCTGATTTGTTTTTCTATTAGCGCTACGGCTGCACTGCTTTTGCTTTCGTCGCCGCCACTGTAGTTTCCGCGGCTGTATAGCGGTAGCTCTTCACTTGATACACGCCAACAATCAAGCGCGGATTTTTTTGTGGCAAGGAATGGTCGCAGGTACTGAAATACAGCGTGTTTGCGTCATAATCCGGTTCTGCCAGCCTTACCATGGACCGTGCGTGAAGGGATTGCATGTAGGCTTTATTCGCCGCACTGTCTCGTGCGCCGTCCTCTGCCTTTGCGCCCTGCTGAATATATTCTTCCCCGTCATTTAAGCCAAACACGGTATATACCCGGTAATAGCGCAGATACTCACCGTCAAACAACTGAATAATACGGTCTTTTTCTGCAAAGCTTTGGGTCTTAAACCGCAGCATATCACTGAAAGCCATATGGCTACCGGGGAAATTGTGGCCATGGATTAAAACAGATTGCTCATGAAAATCCGGTTTAAAAAACTCGTTGACGAACAGTCCGCCATACTTGGTATATTCCTCTGTGTAATCATGAAACAGATAATAATCATTATCTCGGTAAAGAACCGGCTCATCGCTCACGCCCTGCACAACCAAGTAAGCTACAACATCCTTGTTGACCTGCTTCGCCGCAAAGTATTTTTCGGCTATTCTGCCGCCGCCTTCCGGGTACGGCGTTTCAGTGACATCCTGCGCCACTACCGGCAGATCCGTGGCTGCCTCCAGGCAAAGGAAGAAAGCCAGGCAGACCGCAAGGAGCATGAATAAAATTTTAAAGAACTGTTTCATGGCACCACATCATTGTGTTTGGGAGCATTACTGCTCGTTACTCTTTTTTGGCTTACTCGGCGCAAACAAAATCAACACGATGCAGCCTATTACCACCAAGCCAACCGCAAGCAGCACCAAATCCAAATGCTCGGTAAAGGTTTGCTGCAGAACACCGCCGGTTTTAACCGTTGTGTCATAAGGAGGCGGGTTGTTGCCGTCGTTGGTTGTGTTGCCGCCGTTATTGCCATTGGGGTTCGTTGTTTCGTTCGGATTAAATACTGTAGGCTCCGTATAATCATCATATTCCGAGGTCATGACCATAATTTGATACTTCAGCACATCCCCGGGGTTGACGTTGCCGTTGGTATAAAAATCGCCTGTTTTGTTCACTGTCATCTCGTGCATGCGCTCATCCTGTGTTTGGAAATGCCAAATCATTTCAAACGGAATACCCTGCACCGTGTTATCCGCCCACTTATCAAACTCAATGGTTACATCGATGACGATAAAGCGGTTCGCCGGGAAGGTGACCCAGTCAAAAATCGGCTCCGGTAGCTTGTCGCAGCTTCCCTTAAACACTTCGTTACCCTTGACAGTGACAGACATTGTCATATAACCCATCAGTTTTTTCATCGCCGGATCATCCAGGTTCGGAATCTCGACCTTTGTGGCGCGGAACTCCAACGACTTAATGTCTTCCACAATTATTTTCAAGTCCGCCTCGCGTACTTCTTCCGCAAGTGCAAACGCCATGGTGCCAAGTAAAACCATGCAGGCCACCAGTAAACTGATTGTGCCGCGCAGCAAACGCATCACCGTATGTTTCGATAAGGTTGAACGCCTCATGTATATCCCCCTATACTCATCAGTTTCCCTCCAAAGAAACTGCTGGTTATTTGTGCGGTTCTATCAGACAAAACTCTATGATATAACCCCCAAAACACTTTTTGCCGTTTCGAAAAGTATCTCGGGGCTTATATCAGAAAACCTGGCCGCTGCGGTTTTGAACAGCGGCCAGGTTCCGAAATGCTACGGACTATACGTTATGTAGCATTCAGTGTCTCCAGCCTAGGCTAGTGTTTCCTTACGGAGCCTCAGTAATGGTGGGGATTGTGGTGGCAACGCCAGAAGCATCCTCAGTCTTATCCGGAACAACAACATAGTTCTTGCCGTTGAAGGTGATGGACTTGGTTGCAATCTTCTCCCAGTCATCATTATCTGTGTTTCTGTGCTGCTTCGCTTCGGCGATAACGTCGATTTTGCAGGTCAAGCCCTGATAGTTATTGTCCGCATCGCGGTCCATAACCAGGTAGTACAGATAGTCGTGAGAAGTCTCGGTGATGCCGTCTTCTTCTTCTGCCGCTTCGCCGACACCGTTCAAGCAAACTGCATCGTCAGGATCGGTGTAGTAAACGACTGCAACGATTTCAGAACCTGCAGGAATCTGAGCTGCGGTGTACAGAGTGTCATCGCCATAAACCATGAAGAATTTCGGCGCAAGCTCTGTGCCGGCTTTGGCATATTCGCCATCTTTCTCTGTATACAGAGAGAACACTGTGGGGTCATAGATGTGGCCGGCTTCGTCAGCAACAGAGATAACGATCATGTTGCGCACGTCAACGGATTTGTTGCCGGTGTTGCTGATGGTGAATGCAAGGTCATGGTCTGTGCCGGGGTTTGCATCATCGGGGTTGTTGGGGTCATAGTCGCCGGGGTTGATGTTGTCATCATTGGACAGTGTCGGGTCGCTCAGGGAGATACCGACTGTACCGATTGTGCCGCTCGTGCCTTTTTCCTCATTATCAGAGAACAAAGCAAACGCGGAGATGACCAGGATTGCGATTGCGCTGGTTACTGCAAGAACTGCAATACCAAACTTTTTGCTTGACTTCATGGGGTAACCTCCAAAAATTTTTTAACTGACTTTTTATCTGATAAACATCATCTTTCCGATAATGTTTTTGAAATATTGTCAGTCAGCAATATTTCAAAAACACAGCACTGGAGCTTGAAGTATGAAAGACTTTGTTTAACCCTGGGGTAGTCTCTTTGTATGGCAGGCCGGTTATCTACCGCCTGATTTTCGCGTTATTTCGCAGAAGTCCCGTTGCCTTACAGTCATATATTAGTAATTCTCCGCGGGAAAGTCAATAAATAATCACACAATTAAGAAACATAAAGTAAATATAACGTGATTTGTACAAAAGTTGATAGCGGAGCAGTAGAAAATCTTACAAGCCTCTTATGAAAACCTTAAAAGCCATACAAAAATGCTCTTTTTAGGAAATTTGCGGCAAAAAGAGGGTCTTCATTTATCTTCCTTGCCCCGCAAATACTTGCCCACCTTCTGATATAGCTCATCCACATCAATAGGCTTACTAATATGATCCTGCATGCCTGCTTTCTTACAGGCCTCTACATCCTCTTTGAAGGCATTCGCCGTCATGGCTACAATGGGAACGCGCACACCCATTTCCCGTATCCGGCGTGTGGCTTCCAGGCCATCCATCAAAGGCATTTGAATATCCATCAGTATAATGTCATATACGCCGGGATTCTCCAAAACGCAGTTCACAGCCTCCAGGCCATTTTCCGCGCAGTCAATTTTGATGTTTGTCTCCTCCAACAGGGTGAGGGCAATTTCGCGGTTGATTTCAATATCCTCCACCAGCAGCATGCGGCAGCGGCTGTAGCGGGCACCCGGCTGAACGGGTCGTTCATCCTCCTGCAGCAGTGTTTGAGAGAGCACCAGCTCATCAATGGCATCAAAAATAGTTTTTCGGAACAGGGGCTTGGGAATAAAGCGAACGATACCCGCATCCACCGCCTCCTGCTCAATGAGGGTCCATTCCGAAATGGAAATCATGATAACATTGACGGAATCCCCGATGACCGAACGAATACCGCGCGTGGTTTCGATTCCGTCCATCTCTTCCATCAGATAATCCACAAACACAATTTCGTACGGTACGCCGGCATCCAGGGAGGTCTTTGCCAACTCCACCGCGTCCGCTCCGTTGTTCACCGTATCGCAATAGATGCCATAGGGCTGAAACAGGGATAAAAAGTAGTCTAAAACCGTTTGGTCGTCGTCCACAACCAGTACACGCAGGTTTTGATAGACCTCCTTACTAAACCGGCTGACATCTTGCGCATTTTCATTATTACGCAGCTTCGCTGTGAAATAGAAACAACTGCCCGCGCCGTACTGGCTTGTCACGCCGATTTCGCCGCCCATGAGTTCCACAATTTTCTTCGAAATCACAAGCCCCAGGCCTGTGCCCCCAAAGCGGCGGCTGATATTCCCCTCCGCCTGCTCAAAGGAATGAAACAACTTTTTTTGCTGTTCAGGAGAGATGCCGATGCCCGTATCCATCACTTCAACGCGAATCAGACTTTGCGTCCGGTTATCCTGCTGTTCAAGCAGTTTCACGTTCAGCTGCACCCGGCCTTGATCGGGGGTGAATTTTACGGCATTGGAAAGCAGGTTTGTTATCACTTGCGAAAAACGCAACTCATCGCCAAGCAGATTGTTTGGCACCTCGGGGTCAATATGAAAGTATAAATTGATTTTCTTTTCATCCGCTTTTACCGTTATGACATTGCTGATGTTTTCCAGTGTCCGTTCCAGGCTGAACGGTTCCTCTATCAGCTCCAACTTGTTTGCCTCAATTTTTGACATATCCAGCACATCGTTAATCAGCCCTAACAGATGCTTGGACGCGTGGCTGATTTTTCCGAGGCAGTATTGCATTTTATCCACATCCTGCGTGGTCTGCCCAATCTTGGTCATGCCGATAATCGCATTCATCGGTGTGCGGATTTCATGGCTCATGCGGGAGAGGAAATCACTTTTTGCACGGCTGGCTTCCTCCGCCTGATGAATTGCGCGCAAGAGCTTTTGCTGCATACCCTGTTTTTCCAACACCGTACCCAGCATGCCTGTCACCGTCTGCAACAGGCTGATGTCGTCATCCGTCCAGCTGATTTCCGCCTGTTTAAAATGCAGCCCCAAAAAGCCGTAAAGACCCTCTTTCGCGCGGAACGGAACCACAGCATAGGAGCGCAGCCCGGGTATTTTTGAGTTTTCCCCCTTGCCGCAAAGCAGATAGGCATCGTATTCCAGCAATTTACAAAAGCCCTGGATATGACCGTATTGCGCCTGTAAATCCGTGTCCCCTGAGTTTCCGACACGGCCACGGCAGGCCATCCGCCCTTCTTTGGCATAACAGCGGCAGAAGTGTGCGTCGTCGGCCTCAAAATATTCTAACACCAGCATCAACGCATGCTGCAGCTGGGTTTCAAACTGCGCATTCGAACCGAGTTTCAGCGAAAGGGACGAAATCATGTCCTGCCGTTTGAGCTGACTCGTCAGCTCCCGCTGTGCATTTTCTTTTTGCAACAGGTAGGTAGACATTTTGGAGAGCACGCGATAGCCGAGAAAGCGCTCGCCCTCCCACATGCTTTCCGCAATCACATCAAAATACTCACCGAAGGGGTTGATGTAGCTGCTGGTAAAGCGCGGCGTTTTGTTCTGCTTATGATGCGCAAACAGCTCCTGAAAGCGCTGAAACTGGTTGCCGGAGAGCAAATCACCAAACGGCCTGCCCACTTGCTCCTCCGCCAGCCTGGCAACCTGCAGGTTTGCGGATTTGTAACAATAGGTCACAATGAAGTTTTCATCTGTTTCAAACGCCCAGCTGATATCCATGTCCAAAAAGGACTGCATGCGTTTCAGCTGTGTTTCTTCCTGGTTCAAGCCACTGCCCTCCCGGTGCATAGTATTGGATTATTTCTGTTTCGCCTGTTCCACGCGCTCCATGATAGAGCCAAACACTGCGGCAATCGTCGGCGCGGTCAACGGGCCGAGGGAATTTGTCTCCTCATAGTGTCCCCTGCCCATATGATCCTTCGCGCGCTCCACATAGGCGGCTGTTTCGTGCAGCAAAAAGTCATTTGGTGGCACGACATAGCCCGTAAAGTCATTGGAAACGCCAAATATCAACAGGTTGGGATCCTTTGCGATTTCAATGAGCGGTTTGGGGTTCACCTCGTCCGGATCCTTTCCGGTTGCACACTCCTCGGCCTTTAGGTAGCCGCCGTAGGCCAGTTCCGGGAAGAGCTCGCAGGGCAACAAAAGCATATGCAAGTCGCCGATTTCAAAATAGCTCATTTCCGTGAGAACGGACATTTGCAGCCCTTCCCCACCTGTACCGCACCAGGCATCGGATTTCAGGATTTTCAGGCTGGCAAGCGTTGCAAGCAAATAGTTCCCCAGCGGGGAGTAATAAGGCTGACGCAACATATTGACAACCGGTGAAAGTTTGCGCTCATCTTCGATGGCAACCGCTGTTTCCGCCAGCGCCCTGCCGCCGATTTTAGTAGATTCAATATGATCCTTGTCAAGCTCCTTCAAGCGAATCAAGCCGCCGATGGCACCAACAAAGTAAATCGATTCCGCGCCGGCCATTTCTAAGATATCCCGGCGCATATAACAGGCAAAGTCCGCGCTGACAATATCATCGCCCAACATGTTTTCCGTATGCGAGGCATAGTTGAGCATCCAAACCTCTTGTGAACCGTCACGCGGGACAAAGCGCAGGCGGGTCAAGTCCTTGCAGAATACATGAGGCAGGCGGGAATCGCGTTGGATTTCCGGCGTTTCTTTTTTCCCGTAATACAAGTCGCCGTCTTTGCGATTGGCGTAAGCGCCTTCTACAACCCTGACGATGCCCTTATGTACAATATCCATGTATTTCGGATTCCGGCCGGAGCGCGGCAACGGGCCCCACATGCCCACGGTATCAATGCCCGCATGGTTGTGTGTGCTCATTACATTGATACTGCGGCAGCCGGTGCGTTTACAAAAATCGGCCAAATTCCGGCGTGCAAGATTGACGTCATAACTCGTGAGCCCAACACTGTCAAACGAAACGAACACAACGCCTCCCCTGCCGGAATTGTCGTCAATCCAGATAGCGCTGGTTGTCATGGGGTCCAGCACACTTTTGGCGGGGTTGTAGGCGCTATACCCTGCAACATAATATTTTTTTTGCGGAATATCCGACGGCATAACATCGGTTTTGTCAAACCCTACGGTGAAATAGTCCGCCTTTGCCTGGGCAAGGTAGTCAAACGCCCCGTCCGGAATCGCTGCGGCAGGAGCCTTTTTGCTAAGCTTTGCGCCCTTTTTCATAACATGCCGTTTTGTGAGCTTTGCTGCTATTTGTGACATCCCCATAGCCGTAACCTCCAAATAAAAATAAGATAATTTATTATATCAGAAAACAGCGTCCTTTTGATTCATTGTTAGAAAAATACGATTCCCCGAATAAGCGGAGAATCGTATCCGTTTACCTGCTTCAAGAAATAACTGCCCAGTCGTCGTCATTTGTGTTGCGATGCTGCTTTGCTTCCGTCACTACATCAATTTGAAAGGGCACGCCCATTAGATTGACAGAAACACGCGGGTCAAACGCAATTTTCAGTTCCAGATGATCCTGCGTGCGGGAATCGTCATCCGGCTGCGCTCCACCCGGCTCCGAGCTGTCATGCGCCTGGGTCTCCGCCCCGCTGCCGACACCGGCTAGCGTGTCACCCGTAAAGGTGTAGCGGTAACCGTAACGTGTGCCGCCCTCCGCCGAAATCTCTGTCATATCATCCTGCACCAAGGCATTCGGTGCGCCGGCCAGAATATCTGCTGCTATCTGGGCATCCGTATACTCACTGCCGTTCGCATGGAAGGCGGGGTAGAGATACATCGTCCCCGGAATAGCGGACGTGCCACCCCTTGTGCCGTATTCCCGGATATCGTCCTGCACATCCCAGTAAAGATAGACGGTGTTGCGCGTATCAATGGATTTGTTGCCCTGGTTGATAACATCCCAGCGAATGCGGTTGACATCGCCCGGGTTCCAATTGCTCAGCGCCTGCCCATAGTTTTGTGTGCCATCCTGCGTTTGTATTTGCAGATTTTCCTGCGCAACTTTCACGGTACCAACTTTACCCACGGTGAGATTTAATTCCTTATCAGAAAAAACTGCATAGGCGGAAATAGCGCTAACTGCAAATAAAATAATCAGCGGGAGAATCAAGAGCTTACGTTTGATTTTTAACATATGCAAAATTTCGACCCCCTTCAACACATTCCCTCCTATTTATACCAATTATTTAGGTATTCGTCAATAGTTTTGTTTTGAATATTCACCCGGTTGAGGTTGAGCCTCTCCAGCTCGCAGAGCAATTCCTCTCTGCTTTGGTTCTCCCAGCGTTGCGTCATATAGCTCACCCCGCGTTTGCGCTGATAGCGTATATGCATGGCGGAAACCCACATCTGCAAATAGTTGACGGCAATTAAAATACATAACACAATCAACAGCAGGGGCGCTATTACGCGGCTAACAATCCGTCCCGGCGCGGGTTTGCCGTCCGGCTGCAGGGACTCTATATAGTATGCAACACCGTTATAAATACGCACAACCCGAAAGGCTACCTGCTCTTCATCCACCAACAACGGGTCGGGGTCATCCAGGTTGTCCCCTTTGGTCTGGAACTGAAACCCGCCCGCACCGTTATCGAGAATACGAATCACGCGGTGGGTATACAGCTCATTGCCTTTTTGGTAGCTCACAACATCCCGTTCCCGGATTTCCGCCGGATCCACTCGTTTACAAAGCACCAGCGCACCCGTCATGATATACGGCTCCATGGAATCGGAAACAATCATCAGCGGCTTATAACCAAAAAAGGAAACACGGGACGGAGACACGCGGTTGGACACGCCGATGACCGTAGCCAGCAACGTTGCGCAGACCGCGAGGAGCAGCAAGGTCGCCACTGCCCTCCTTCTCCAAACCGTTTGTCTCATGTTTCGCCTTCACTCTCATAACTTTTCCGGGGTTATACCAATCCTAAACAAGAAAAATAAAGGTGTTTCTAATTGGGCTTGGTATTAAAACTTCATAAACATTGCTTGCAAATCCGCCAGGTCGTCAAAAGCATGATTTTCCGCCGAGGCAGACTGCAACAACTGCTCCGCGGGCGGCCTGGTTACAAAAAACGAGGGCTCGTTAAGCGGCTGCTGTGGGGTTAGCTGCACAGGGGGCACATACCCGGCATCCGCAGGCCCGCGCTGCTCGGGAACCGTGTTTTCCTGCAGGGTTTGCAAAAAATCATCCTGCTCTCGCATAAACGGGAACATTTCTTCGTCATTCATCAGTTGCGTAAATAAATCCTTACCGCGCTTTTTGATGGCCTGCATGGGTTTATTATGCTGCGCCTGATTGGCAAGCTCCAACAGACGCTGCTCCAGCTCATCGATGCGCTTTTCCTGGGTAATCACTTTATCCAACAAATCAAAATTCGTCATTTCCGTCTCGTGCTCCGTTCGTATTGTTTCCAATTGCTTTTCCATGAGTTCATTTTTGCGTTTGAGTTCCTCGCGCGATTCGATGAGATAAACCAGCTTTTCTTTCACCAATTCCGCACGTGAGACATCACGGGTCTGCCCCTCCGGGCGACCCGTGAGTTTTTGAAGTATGGAATTCAAAAACCTACTGATGTCCATAATACCCACACAAATTTCGTCAATTTTACGCTTTCCATGTTACGAGCAATCCCCCGCCAAGTCAAGGAAACCGAGGCTTATTTAAGAAACATTACGCTCATTTAATCATCTGAAAGATTCCTGTAAAGAAATTTAGGATTCTATAAGATTTTACTGTATTAAGTTTGGTGTTTCCGCGGGTCGTTATACCAATCACCAAAAAAAGCGTAGATAAAAAATCTGCAAAAAAACCAGGGGCTGCTCACGATTTGCATCGTGATACAGCCCCTGGAATTTGCACGTTTCTTTACGGAGTCGGAACCGTGTAGCGGGTGGTAGTTGCGGCGATGTTACTGGGCTTAAAGATGTTCTCCTCGCCATCCTCATCCTCAAAGTGGTCGGGTACAATCTTGTTTTTACAAAGGATGGAAATTTCCGCATGTTCCTTCGCCGTTGTTGCGCTGTCCTGTGTCAAGGTGATGTAGTATTTATTGCTTTGCGTCAGCAAGTTGGCGTAAGCGTTGGCGCTGAGCTTTTCAAACTGGACAAATTCGGAGTGAGGATGCACCGTTTCCACAACAAGGTATTTGCCGTAGGGGATGCCGGTGATGGTTCTGGTTTCATCCTTCTTCACCCACATGGTGAACTTGTCGCCGGAGCTGTGAAGGCTTCCGTCATCGTTGACGCGAATCAACTCGAAGCAGAACTTCCAATTCGGATCGTAGGTGATTCCTGCCTTCTTGTAATCCTCCGCTGTCGGCTCATTGCCTGCCTGGTTGACCAGCACCTTTTTGATGCTGACCTTGGTGTCGTCCGGGGTTTCGATGTTGACGGCAGTTATGGTCAGTTTATTGGTGTTTAGGCCCGTAATCGTTGCCTTACGCGGGTCAATGCTCTCATGTGTATCGGTGGCTGCTGTGAATTTGCCGTCTGCAACCGTCACATTATAGGGCGTGGAATCCAGCTCATAGTTATCCGGAGCCTTGATTTCCGTAACCTTGTAATAGCCATCCTCCAGAAGCATGGAACCGCTGCCGCCTGTAGTAATGGTGATTTTGCCTTTGTTCGTAAGCGTTCCGGTGTAGCCGGGGCCGGCATATTTATCCACCTGGAATTCCGCCCCGTTGAGCGGGTTACCCTTTTCATCCACCTTTTTCACGGTCATCTCAGAGCTCATATTGTTCTTCGCCTTCACAACCACCGATGCTGTTGCGTTGCCCACATACACCGCGTTAATCGGAGCCGCGGGACCGCCGGACACGGAGATGGTGTTTGTGACCACAATGGTATACGGTGTTTCATCCTTTTCATACCCGACCTGCACACTGGTTTCTTTCAAATAATAGGTGCCGGGGGTTAGGGTGATGGAATCGGGAATGGTTGTTGTTGTTGAATCCGTATCCAAGGTTTTGACAAAGCTTGCGTCACCCTGTTTGGTGAGTTCAAAGGTTGCTTTGACTGCTGTTGTGCCGTTCGGCGCATACTTTTCAACCTTTAAATCGGACTCACACAATTTATTTTTCGCCTTTATGAGTGTGTAAGCCGGGTTAGGGTCGTTGGCCGCAACATGCGTCACTGTTGCGCGCAAGTCTTGCACGCCGCTTATATACGGCACCTTGTCGCTTGTGTCGTGCTTATCTACCACAGTGATTCCGGCAGAGCTCACCGTTATCCAGTATTCCGTGGAATCCAGCTTGTAATAGTCCGGTGCCTGGGTCTCTGTCATGATATAGTAGCCCACAGGCAACTCGATATAATTGGTTGCGGGATCGTTGCATGTGACAGTGCCTACATTGGTATACGGCGCGGCAAAACTGGAAGTGGATGCTTTCTTCACGGAGAACACGGCGACTTTATCCAACTTAATTGTGCCGTCCTCATTCCATTTTTCTACAACCAGTTTATACTTTGTCTCCTCGTTCTTTGCCTTTAGGAGAATCTTGGCGCTATGCGTTGCCACTGTTTTATAGCTTGAACCGCTGCCGCTGGAGGTGCCTGCGGGCACAAAGACCGGCTTAAGCGGATCCGTTGCCGCGTGGCGATCCTCAACCGTGATGTTGGCAGCTGTAACCGTGATGTAGTAGGTGGCCGAATCAAGGTTACAATCATCCGCCGCCTTGGTCTCTTGCATGGTGTAGAAGCCGATGGGCAAATCAATGTAGCTAAAGTCCGTATCCGTGGGCATGATAACGCCCTGCAGCACCTTCTGAGTCTGGCTGAAGGTATTGTCCGGATGCGCCCAGACGGTGAACTCGGAGTTGAGTGCCTTGGTGCTGCCGTCCGGCTTATACTTTTCAATCTGCAACTGCTTCGTGCTGGGATCCACCGGCATGTTGACGACGGGGACGTCAAACAGGTTCACTGTGCCACCGGTAAAGCTTAGGCTTTCGCCGTTGAGGTAATTGGTGTTGCGGTAAACCGTTGCGCTCGTGCCGTTGACAATGATGTAATAGGGATTGCCCCTGTTATCCTGGTGGTTCGGCACCACATTCGTCTCATCCAAGCGGTAATACCCGTCTGTTAAGCCGTTCACAACATAACCGTCATTATTCGTTGTGTTCATGATGACGGAGAAGTTGGATTGCACCGGTGTTGCCGTTGATGTCCAACTGGTGCTTGCATACTTATACAGCGAGAAGGTTGCACCGTTGAGTTCCTGCAGGGTGGATTCACTGTATTTTAGGATGCGCAGACCAATGCTGTCCGGTGTATCTGTAACGGTGATATCCGCATCGTCATCATTGCCGGGGCGCAGGGAAACTACGTTGGGATAGTGACCCACCGGCAGCGGATCTGTTCTGTAATAGAAGGTATAGGTACCGTTCTTGCTCGGGATGTTGGTAAAGAACGGAGCTGATGCTGTGCCCAGCGGATTCAAGCTGGCGTTGAGGTAATTTGCCGGAGTTAAGAAGCTTTTTGTCAAAGGGGAACCGTCCAGTGTTTCTGTCGCGTAATAGTCGTAAACAATTGCGCCAACTGCACCGTAGCGGGTCGCGTCGCTCGTCTGTGTCGGCGCGGTGTAACCCACTGTTGCGCCCGCATTGCGCAGCACCGGTCCGGAGCCGCCCATTTGCCAAATGCTACTGAAGTTCCAGTTGGTGTAGGTGCTCTGGGTCGTTACCGCCGCGGCGCTGATATCCGCGCCGTCCTTACCGCTTGCGTTGCTTGTAGGCCATACAGTCTCCGAGAAATTGTTCGTGTTATTTGTGCTGCGCCGAAGCGTTACATTGTAAGCTTTGTTGTTGTCAAGGAGACCGCCGTTTGAGTCTCCGTTGATTCTACCGATTTGGGTGTAGTACAGGGTTTCTTTGTTTGCTGTATCCGGCGTTCCCTTGTAGGCATTGTTAATGGTAGCGTTGGCAACAACACAATCCCTGATATAGCCGTTTGCGTTGCTGACCCAGCCCGCGATACCGCCGGAGGCCTGTGTATCCTTTTGGAAAGAAGAATGCTGCTGATATGAAGTAAGTGTTCCTGTATAGAAGCAACGCAGGATGTCGCACTGCTGCCCATCTACATAAGTGGGAACAAATTGACCCGCGATACCGCCGACGTCAACGTTTTGAATCGTCATGTTGGACCAGCAGTCTTGAGCACCGCCGTTCAAACGGCCTGCCATACCGCCTCCAGAGTTTGTGTTGCCCGTAGAGGTATAATAGCCATAGATGGATCCGCTTGATTTGCACTCTTTGATAAATACCGGGGTCGCAGCTGTAGAATATCCAACCATGCCGCCCAAACAAATGCCGCCGGTAATATTACCCGTATAAGAACACTTTGTTATGGTCGTCGGCGCAAGAGTCGTGCCGCCGAAGCTTCCGCTTAAAATACCGCCTAACCAGTTCGTTGAATACGCCGTTCCGGCTATATCAACATTGGAAACGGTACATTTGTTAATTGTGAGGCCTATGCCCCTGCCCACGATGCCGGAGCAGTAGCTGGACTCTTTGCGCATGAGCAATGTAGTTCCGTCACCGACATAACAGTTGTCAATGGTGGAATAGCGCGCCGCGCCCGTGATGCCGGCAAGGTTTCTCAATGAGACAACGGTTCCGCCGCTGTCTTTCTTGCCCAGAGGCGTTGCAGAAACTACGCAGTTTTTAATCGTAGCATCGACAGTCGCGCCGGCAATACCGCCTAAGCCATCGGAGTTCTCCACAATGCCTGCCGCTGTGGCACTGCCGGTAAATGTCTGGCCATAGCCTTGCACGCCGCTCGGAATACGTACGGTACAACCGTCCACAACGCCGCCGCGCAGGGAACCCACGATGCCGCCGACCGCCTTAAAGCTTGCGCCGCCGGAATCATTTGAGGATGCTGTGGAAACGGTGTTCAATGTGCCGTTGATGACTGCGACATTCTTGATTGTGCCACCTGTCATATTCGCCGCAACCGCCCCAACATGGATATAATCAATGCTGGAAGAGTTGATGTTCGGAGCATCAATCACGATGTCGGAAATTGTTCCGGCATTGGAAAGGAACAGACCCAGTTCTTTCGCGGAGGAGACCATGGAAAGACCCTTGATGTAAGGCCTCGCGGAACCGGAGGTGCTGCCCACAAGGCTGCCGGAAAAGTCCGGCCTGCCGGGCGTCTCGGAGCCGATGGGCTGCCAGATTCCGCCGCGCTGGGTAATATGGGAAGTCAAGTCAATGGAGTTCATCAATTTATAATGCAGCTTCATGGACTGTGCGCTTCTGCCGATTTCAGCCAGCTGGCTGGTGGAATAAATGCGAATCGGGTCAGCAACCGTACCAACGCCCTGCGGCTTCTCCAGGAAAATTAAATCCAAGCCGCCGTCATTGGTGCAGGTGATGGTCATTTTAAACAGACCCTTGCTATCCGGGGAAAGGTCAACGTGCTTTTTATAGTCACCGTTGATGCTGCCGTTATAAGCCGTTACATACTTTGTGATAACAGGGGTGGGAATCGGCAGGGGCTGCGGATCCTCAGGGGGAGGACTGTCCTTACCAACTTTGACTTCAAAATTGCCGGTGAAGAAGTTATACTTTAGGTTATACTGTTCCTGCTTACCGGAATAGTAGAACAGGTTTTCTTCCTTCAGGCTGGTAATCATCGGATTCACCAGAGAAAACGTAATTTTCACCGGGTTTGGCGTTGTCAATTGAACATAGAAGGTTGTGCCCATTCTGAACTGAGCAATTTCATTCAACCCGTTGATATCCGAGGTTACACGGTAGGTGCTGTTTTTCGGATAGGTGAGCCAGGGGCCTTTGTCCTTATTCGGGCCGTCGTTATTCAAACGCTTGATCGCGGTGGCCGAACCTGCGGACCAGTCAATTTTAAAGGGGCCCGCGGCAAGAGAGCCGTTGGTCTGCCCGGTTGTTGTGTTAATAACCGGCTGGCCGGACTGGCCGAAATAGAGGCCGGAATCAAAGAAATAGTCCTTCTCCGCCTGTGTGAAAGAATAATACCCCTTGCTGGGCGGATCGGGATACAAATCCGGTCTATCCATGGTCTCACGTGTCCAAACCAAGTCCTGCGTAATACGCATGCCGAGAGTTTTGGATTGAGACGCCGCCGGGAAACGTTCCGCAGCCCGCGCCGAGGAGGGCGCCGTTCCGACATAGGTCAGCCTGTTCTCCGCCATAATGTTGCGGATTCCGGCAAGCGTTGACTCAGAGGAAAAACGCATCAGAGTCCAAATCTGGTTGGTATCCGCCGCGCCACCTGTGCTGTAATAGCGGACATAGTTCGTGGCGCTGTTCAGCGCAGTGCCCAAATGGACACAGTATGTGCCGAACACCTCTGCCGAGGAGCTGTTTTTATCGCGCAGATTAAAGTGGTAATAATCGTTGTTTGAACCGATATAGCCGTAAACCTTGCCATCAGTCGCCGCCTTCGTTGGCGTGATGGTGAAGAGAAGCACGCAACAGAACGCAATTAGGGCGAGGAAGAGGCCCGCGACGGAGCACAAGCCGATAACTGTGCGTTTCTCAAGTTTTTTGGCAAACAGTTTCATTTGAATTCCCCTTTCCTAATCAATTTCCCGCAACATAGGAGCCGCCGTAGACGCTTTCAAACACGATAGCCGCATCTGTCCAGTCGCTTGTTGCGTTCCGATACTGCCTTGCTTCGGTGATAACTTCAATTTTATACTTTTTGCCCATGTAGGTAGAAATCGCGTTTGCGTTGAACGCAAGCTTAAACTCTATGTTGTCAATCGTTGTCAAGCTGTCGTCCGTAGAAGCTCCTGTGCCTGCGCCGGGAACATTGTAGTTCTGCTCGCTCGCATCCCCTGTCTCCTTGCCCAAGCCCGTTCCATCCAGCACGTCACCGTCCAGCACAAAGCGGAAGCCCTTGCGTGTCGTCCCTGTCAAGGTTGTGTAGGTCTGCTCTGTGCCGACATTGATTGCTTTTGTCGGATTCCCGGTTGCAATATCCGCGCGAATCTCGTTATCCGTCATGTTTGCGGGATAGAGATAAATCACGCCTGCTTCCGCCAAATCCGGCACCTCATCCCAAAAAATAGAGAAAGTGGTGCGGGTGTAAACAGATTTGTTGCCCAAGTTTTGCACCTGCAGACGCAGCCCGTTCACATCGCCCGGATTCCAGTTGGAAACACCGGAATCACTCCAGGTTCCGCTGTTGTTCTTCATTTTCAAGTCGTTACTGATTTTAACAGTTCCGATTGCGCCCGCAACCGCTTTTTTACCCGTGTCCGTAAACATGGCAAACGCGACCGTTGCGCTGAGCAGGAAAATTGCAATCACGGTAACAATCGTAATTGGCAAATGACGTTTCAGCATAAATGATCCTCCAAATCATTTTTTTCGATTGGGGCTGCCGAATATTACGGCAGTAGTTCCACCCCTGTCGGCAGGGAGGGGATGCCCCAGTTTTGTTTGTAAGTCTCGTGCGTTGCCTGAGATGCTTCCATTACGACATCCAGCTTATAGCGAATGACCTTGCCTGCCGCAACCGCCGGAACCTTGCCGTCCTTCCACTGCACATCCGTAATCGTAAACACGGTTGTCTGGCCGTTCGGATTCAGGATTTTACTGAAATAGTAGTAGTCGCCATACACACCACCGCCGAAAATCCAGTAACCGCCCGCACTGGGGGTTGTAGTTGCGGCGCTGATAACATAAGTATAGGAACCGACCGGGAGCGCGAAAGGCTGCCAATTGCCGGCCTCGTCCTGATACTCAAATGAGGGAACAATCTTTGCGCGGATGTAGCAGCGCTTGTTTCCCCTTGCAATGCCCCAAAATTCTTTTGTCGTTGTGTTGGAACCGGTGGGGCCACCCGGAACAAAGTTCTCCTCCAAATCAACCGCCACATCGCCTGCGGCGCCGGATACCGCGTCGGTATCATTGTCTGAAAGCAGCGACCATGCGCTGGTGACGCTAATCAGTAATGTCATGGTGAGACAAAAGACCAGTGTCATAATCTTAGTGAATGCCTGCTTCATCATGTTATTCCTCCAAAATAAACTGATGCTTTCCCCTGCCCGGGAATGTCGGTATTACGAACTGTGTGGTTTCTTCTGCGCCTTCCCACTGTTGCCCTTGAGGCGAAGGTTATCTTTCAGCATGAAGAAAACCACCAGAAGGAATAGTATGGTCAGGAATGCGAATACAGGGATGTAAATGAGTTTTGCGTTATGAAAAACGGTAACAACCTTGCCCTTAACATCATCTCTTGTGAGCTGGTAGCTGTCATACCGGTTCTCGCTGGTAAACAGGGTGCGAATGCCGTCATTTGATTTCAAAAACACTTTACCGACCAGGTACTTATCTGCTTTTTTTGTTCCGTCCGCCGCGGTAACGGTGGTGGCGTAGTAGATGTTATCGTCCTTACCCACCTCGTCAAAGCCCGCCTGCTTTACAACCAGCAGCGCACCCTTGGGAATCTCCGGAGCCATGTTCCCGTCCACCGCGCTCACTAGCTTGTAGCCGAACAGAAAACGTGCGGGGGCATCCTTGCGTAAAAACAAACCCAACACTATGCTGGCAGCCAATAACAGAAACGCGAAAAATAGAACAATGTTCCAACCGCCAATTTTTTTGAACAGTTTTATCATAGCCGCTCCTTACCTTACAATCGAAAAACTCTGCCTTGTATGCATGCAAATGCCCAGTTGCCTGTTCTTCTAATCTAATATTAGCAATTTTGGCGGGCGCGTCAATACATTTAATACAATGTTTAGAAATGAATGGATTATTTATGAATTGAGAACGCAGTTTTCCGCATCCATACGGCAAGAATAAAAAAATTTTTAGAATCATCAATTTTGTATTAACTAAATGGGAAACACTTGACCTTTGACATAAAATAAGGCATAGTTGTAAATGAAAAACTATAAAACTCTGCATTTTTCCATATTTTGACAACCGGCTTATCCCATACCATTATATTAAAGGCGAAAAGCGCCTGCGGCGGAAACGCCGTGGAAGGAGCAGCTATGCACGCATCAAAATTAACCAAAAAAAGACTGTTGACCTATTTTTTATCAGCCTGTTTGCTGACCGCGCTGATTGTTTCCATAATCATCGCCCCTACGTGGGCGGACGAAACGAAATATATGGGCAGCGGAACGGGAACGGGAACCACGATGTATTCCGTGGTTAACGAGGATACCAGCGAGCGCATCGGCACGTTCTGCGTCCATCACAACATTCTCGGGCTGGATCCCGAATATGAACGCATCCAAAACGACCCGGCTGCGTTGGCTGCTTATATGGGCGTGAGCGAGGACGTTCTCGCGCAGATGCGTTATGCGGTCACCCAGATGCGAACGATGTATCTTACCTCTACCCTGGCCGGTGTAAGCCGGGTGGATTTTGTCTATGACCGCGCACTGGCAAGTTTTCCGCTCGAAACGCTCGACACCAAAACACTCGGCCCCTCTCTAACGCAAAAGCTGCTGTGGTTTCGCCTGTTTCTTGCGGATCCGGCAGAATATATCTATCCTGGCGTAGAAGGTTTGTTTACGCAGACGGAACAGGATTATTTCTACGGCAACGGCTTTGCGCCCCTTTCCTTGACGGACACAGCCGACCTTGTGTTTACAAAACCCACTGAAATGGCTGCGGACGAAAACGGATTCGTCGGCCCGTTTAAGCTGGATTGGAGCGCAGACAGCGCCGAATCCCTAAAGCAATTGAACGCAGGGGGCGAAGATAAGGACACAGCTCCAACCTTTTTTATCAATGAAAATGACTTTTACTATCCGACAGCTTCGGCCAGCGACACCGCTTCCAGGCTTTATGAAATCAGCCTGGGTCAGGAATTCTATATCCGCGTTACGCATCAAGGTACATATCACCTTAAGCTCAATCCCATGCACGATATCATTACAGGCATCACAAATGAATCCATTTTCACCTCGGAAGACAAGCAGCCGCAATACGCGGTGGAATTCAGCCGTTACAACGGCGATTTGACCTTTAGCATCTCCGGAGGCAGCACCCCGGAGGACGAGGAAGGTTTTGAACTGGTGAAAGAAGTCGCCCCCTATTCCGGCAGTAAGGACGGCGAATATGTTAAGAGCACAGAGGTTGGGCTCGGCGCAAAGGGTATTTTCCGCATGGGCGTCACCAATCTCAACAAAAATGAAAAAGGCCTTGACTTGATTTTCAACGGCATGAAGGGCAGCGGAACCGAGGAGGATCCCTTCCGCATCTACACGCCGCAGCAGCTGGCGAACATCGGAAACGATGATTATAGCTTTGATTCTCACTACAGGCTCATGAACGACATGGACTTAACTGAGATTTGTGAACTGTTCACAGACCCCGAAAACGGTCTGTTTGGCTGGATGCCCATCGGCGGAGACCCGGATATCGGCAACGTCCCCTTCTCAGGCGTGTTTGACGGGCAGGGTTACACCATTCGTGGGCTGAACATCGATGCAACGGTTTCAATGCAGGCGCTGTTCGGCTATGTGGCGGACGGCGGCGTTGTGAAAAATGTTTGCCTGGACGGCGCAAAGGTGAAGAGCACAGCCTCTTTTAATGCTCTGCTGGCCAGCGTGGTCGTAAATTCCACATTGGAAAACTGCCTTGTCAGCAATGGCGAGTCCAGCACCACAAACAATACCAGCGGCGGCATCGCGGCCTATGTCATTGACTCCAATATTATCGGCTGTAGCCTGGTGGACTGCAAAATCGGCGGCACCGGCGTTGCCATGGGCGGCATTGCGGCTCAGCTTTACACACAAACCGGCGGCCCGGGCTGCTTGATTTCCAACTGTTTATCCGAGAATACCACCTTCAGCGGCTTTACCGTAAACAGCAACCAATATGTCGGCTTTATCGTGGGCCGCTATTCCGAGCTTGGCAAGGGCAGCGTCACGATTCAAAACTGTGAAACCCGGGGCGGCGAAATGGAGCTGACCGAAACACACGGCGGTAAAACCTATCGCTTTGGCGGCATTATGGGCGGTGCCATTACGTTCACCTCAGCAAATGCCAGCAATCTCAATATCATCGGATGTAAGAGTGACTTTGATTTCAATTTAGTTAAGACAGCGGAAGACCCGAACTATACCAACCTCTTCCTGGGCGGTATTTTGGGTTACAGCGGCAACTATGCGTATACAACTCTCCGCTCCTGTGAAAACAACGGCGATTTGAGCGGTACGCTTGCGGACACCGCCACCTCCTATGCCTATTTTGTAGGCGGCATCACCGGCCGCATCACCACCTATGCTGCCACAAAAATAGAAGACTGCGTGAACACAGGTAACCTGCTGTTTAATGTGCCCCCCAACACGAATCCCTTTGGAGAATGGTGTAATGTTGGTGGTATTATCAGCTATCCTTATAGGGGGAACGCCGTTGCCAACATAACGCGCTGCTACTCAAGCGGCAGCCTAAGCGGACCCTCTGTCGGCGGTATCAGCGGTGCCCAATATGACGGGGGCGGCAATGTGAACAACTGCGTCTCTCTTGTATCCGACGTGTTTGGATATAACGCCGCCCGTTCCAATCGTGTGCATACATTTTCACAAGCCAGCACAAAATACTCCGCGAACAACTACGCGCTGGATAGCACAACCGTAAAATTCCAGACAGGAACCGGTTCCGGTGTTGCAGCAGTCGTCCCCGGCACAGACCCGCAGGCGGTGCACGACGGCCGCCACGGTGCCAGCAAAACTCTTGCCGAACTGAAACTGCAAAGCAGCTATGAAGGTTTGGGTTGGGACTTTACTGACATGTGGAACATGGAAACCGGCAAAGATTTCCCGCAGCTGCGCAATGTCGGCTTACAGGAGGATGTCTGTGACATAACACTCACAGACGGCACTCGCCCCTGCGCTAAGGGCGTAGCCACAGCCTGGGTCACCGATGTTTATGACGGCACACAGAATCTGACAAACAAAGACCTGCTGGAGGATGTTTCCGGCAGCCTGCAACCACTTGACGCAGACGGCAAAGCCACCGTTCGCTATGTTGCCTATGAAGATACCTTCCATTTCTACTTTATCACACCGGAGCTCACCGAGGTGCGCGAGTATCCGAACGTGGTTAAAGTGAACAGCAAAACGGACGATGCAAAAATCAAGACGCGCAAAACGATTCTCGCGCATTTAGAGGTCGAAAAATTTGCCAACGAAATCCGTACCCATTTGAACGGCTCCGAGTTTACCCTATACCAATACGCGGAGCTGGGTGATTACGCGGACGACCCGGTATTCTTCAAGAAAATTATTCCCGAGGAAAATAAAACGATTGACCTCCCGGTCGGCAGCTACCTGTTAAAAGAAACCGTGGTGCCGGACGGCTATATCGGCGATGAATACGGCTGGCGCATTGACTTTAACGGCACCAACATCACGGTAACTCCGCTTAACCCGGACACGGAAGCCCAAACCTCCACTGTGGACTGGAAGCGCAGCAGCAGTGCAACCGAGCAGCACATTACAGCGGTGGTCATGGTAATCAACGTAGGCATAGAGGTGCAGAATCCCTCTCTGGAAATTGAGAAATACAAGGAGGATTCCCGCACAGAAATCAGCGGCGCGGAATTCACGGTATACCACACAGCAAGCGGCTTCACCGGCCTTGACTATGAGGCCGTCCGCAGCTTAATCAGCGACAGCACAACCAGCATAACCGGCGTTATCAAACCCGGCAGCGCGGATGAATCCGTTTTGGAGCTGACCCCCGGTTACTATGTGGTGGAAGAGACTAAGGCTCCGCAGGATTATCAGCGCAGCAACACCCTCTACTTACTGAGTGTTCTGGGCGATCAAATCACCTACCTCGGCCACTTGACAGACAGCGATGACATGCTGATTGCAAGCAGCTTTGACGAAGAAGAAAATCGCTTGCTGATGCAAATCAAAAACGAGCCGGACGAAGGGCTGGACGACACCCGCCTGATTATTCAAAAACTGATTTTAAACAAGAGCGGTACTGCCCAGGCCACCGAGGATGACTTTGCGGCCGTCGGTTCCGACATCGACAAGACCTTCCTGTTCGGCATCACCATTCGCAATGAAGACGACGGCACAACCTACTCCGGAACCCTGGTTTACACCAAAACGGGCGTTAACACCCTCACCTTTGACAACCTGCCCTATGGCAAATATAAGCTCATTGAGCAGTGCTCCCTGCCATTTGACAGGGACGGCTACAAGCTGGAGGCCAAGGGCGGTGCGGCGGAGTCCTGGAGCTATGACTTTAGCTCCTCTACCGCGGTCTTTGAACTGAAAAAGCCCGCCTCCCCTGCCGATAACAAGCCGGACAGCCAAATTACCCTACTGCTGAAAAACAAACTTGTTCCGGTTGGCTTTAGTGATTTGGAGAGCAAGCGCAACCTCTTTAAACTAAACGGCGAAACAGCTCAGGCTCCTTACAGCGCAATTTCCATTAGCCTGCGCCAAGCTGACAAAACGCCGTACACAGAGGATGTCAGCTTCACCCTCTCTCACGGCGGAACCGACCTGCGCTTTGACTATGACAGCACCTGCGCCACCTATCGCTGCAACGCCTCCGGCTCGACAGCCACAATAGCCGTGCACAACGGGGCAACCGTAATCCGCGGCCTGACCGTTGCAGGCGATTACACTTTGACCATTGACCTTCCGGAGGATGCTTCCGGCGGAATTTACCCCTTAAGCGGAACGGGTGAGCCAACAGAAAGCCTCATCATCCCGGTAACGCTGGGCACAGTCTACAAACTGAACGCAACCATCGACGGCTGAACCGATATTCAGAAAGGAGTGAACGCACATGAATAAAAAAATAGCCTTAAAACTCTCGGCAAGCATTGCCATATTAATTGTGACTTTTGTTTCTGTGGTCGGTTTGGCCTACGCCGTCTTTTCCAGTAATGATTCCTCCAGCCTCACCGGCGCGGCCGGAACGATTGACGGCGTTTTGCATGAAGAATTCCCCGATTCTGACGCGTTCGGCGCCGATGTAACGGAAAAAATTGTCTGGATTGAGAACAAAGGCAACAAACGCGCCTATGTCCGCGTTGCTTTCGAAACTGCGATTGAATGGCTGGATGAGAGCGTCAGCCCCGCCACCTGGAAGCCAGCTGCCATTCCCGCCGAGCAGGTGCAGTACACCGTAAATGCCCCGCTCTGGATTGACGGCAAGGACGGTTACTGGTATTACAGCAAGGTTCTGCTCCCCGGCGAAGACACAACAAAGATATATATCCAGGACGTCAAACTCACGGGGGATATTGACAGCTTCTATCAAGATAAGGATTTGCGCTTTGTTTTTGATGTGAAAATGGAGCTTTCGCAGGCAACACACGAAGCTTATAAGCAAAACTTCCAAATCAGCGATTTACCCGCAGGGGTTGAACGGCTGTAACGTGCCATACTTCAGTGAAAATAAAACCTGCCACAAAAGCTGAAATTGCTTTTGTGGCAGGTTTTTGCTATAATACCAATATCCATTAGAAAGAGTCATAAAAAATCAAGGAAAAGCTTTGCTGTATGGCTTTTTTGCAGATTTTTTATCTACGCTTTATTTGGATATTGGTATAATACCGCTGCATAAGGGATTGGTATTACGGCGATATGCTTCCTAAAATCCCAACCTTTTCAATCGCATCCAAAATATCTTGCTCACTTTTTCAAGAAATGTGATATACTGAAAATGATTTGCATCTCTATCATTTCATAGGGGGATCCGCATGAAGTACAAAAATTCGCCGCCGACCGCAGAGCAATGGGAAAAGCTCTATGAAGTTGCTCTAAAAATCAAGCAACAGGCTCCCTGGGAGGCTTTATACGACACTGACCTTATCACCATTTTATTGCCCGAACGGGAAGAACCTGTTTATATTTCCGTCATGGGCAGGCTGGGGGAGTGCTATGGAATCGGCGTTTATCCCGGTTACCGTTCGTTCAACGGCTTATGCAGGCTGATGAATCAGGATGAGGAAGATTCCGCCACAAATCCCCTTTTTTATCAAAGTTGCCTCGTGTGTTATTATGGTGACCGTGACGAGCTCGACCCCAAAGAGCGTGCCATCATCAAAGATTTGGGGCTCAAATTTCGCGGAGCAAACAACTGGATTTATTTTCGCTCCATGGAGGAAGGGTATTACCCCTGGTTCATCAACGCGGAACAGGCTGAGCTTTTAATTGATGCCTTGCAAAACTTTTACATGGCCTTTCAGCTTATGGGGCAGAATGACCTCACGGTGGATTTTGAAAACGGAGAGACCTTGTTGCGATTTTATTCATCGGAACAGCAGCAGTGGCTGAATACTGTGAGGCAGCTACCCCTCCCCCCAAAAAACGTCACAAAAATACAATTCAAAGATGAACTGCTTCTCACACGTTTAAAAAGCAAAAAAGTGAATCGCCACAACCTGGAGTTGGACATCCTGTTTCTCCCCTCCCCTGTGCAAGAGAGTCCACAGGAGACGCCCTACTTCCCCCGCCTACTGTTGCTTCTTAACCGGGATGATGGCCAGCTCTTTTGCCAAGCCCTCGTGGAACGCGGAATGGCAAGCGCCGGAGCGGCAATCAATGCGCTGATTGACTATATTATAGAAAACGGCAGGCCGAAAAAGCTGTTTGTGCGTGATTGTTATTTTATGGAGCATGTGGAATCTTTTTGCTCCTTAATTCAGGTACCGCTTGTCTGCGCCGAGGGCATGCCTGTTACAGATGATATTGCAGAGCAACTGCTGGACTTTATGGAATGAAGGGACGAATAGAAGGATGAAAGAAGCAATAAACATTGGCGTAATCGGCCTGGGTGGGCGCGGGACAGGGATGATGCACACCCTGCTATGCATTGAAAATGTGAAGGTTACCGCCGTTTGCGATAATTACGGCGACCGCGCTAAAAAAGCTGCGGACGCTGTGGAGGAACGGCTGGAATACCGGCCGGAGATTTATTTGGATTATCACGAGCTGCTCGCACGGGACGATTTGGATGCCGTGCTCTGCTGCTCCACCTGGATTACACACAGCCGCATCGCGGCGGACGCGATGAACGCGGGTAAGCATGTGGCAATCGAAGTCGGCGGCGCCGCATCGGAGGAAGAATGTTGGGAACTGGTGCGCACTTCCCGCTCCTCCGGAAAGTTTTGCATGCTGCTGGAAAATTGCTGCTACGGCAGGACGGAAATGGCAATCTATCATATGAGCCGCCAGGGCTTGTTCGGCGATATTATGCATGCGCAGGGCGGTTATGAGCACGACCTGCGGGACGAAATCGCGCTCGGGGTGGAGAACCACCACGGCCGACTGTTTAACTTTATGAACCGCAACGGCGAGCTGTACCCCACGCACCAGCTTGGACCGATTGCGAAACTGCTGAACATTAACCGGGGCAACCGCTTTGTCTCCTTAAGCGCCATGGCAACCAACGCCAAGGGTCTTCGCGCCTGGGTAAAGGAAAACAAGGCGGATGATTCCGTTTTGATGAACCACGATTTTACCCAGGGTGACATCACCACCACCATGATAAAATGCGCACACGGTGAAACCATCCTGCTTGTGCACGACTGCACGCTGCCGCGCCCCTATTCCCGCAACTACCGTGTGCACGGCACCAAGGGCATTTTTCAGGAAGAGGGCGACAAAATTTATCTGGAGGATCACTGCACCAAGCGCCATGAATGGGATGCTTTTAAGCCTTTTAAGGAAAAATACGAGCATCCGCTTTGGAAGGATTATTTGGATATGGCAAGCCTGTTCGGCCACGACGGCATGGACTATTTAGTGCTCAACGCCTTTGTGGACAGCGTGCGCCATGACGGCCAACCGCCGATTGACGTCTATGATACGGCGGCGTGGATGGCGGTGACTTATTTATCCGAGCAATCCATCGCTTTGGGGGGCACGGCTGTTCCCTTCCCGGATTTCACAAGCGGCATGTGGATTGACCGGGAGCCTTTCCGCCGGGGCAGATATTGCCTGGACGCAGTTTGTGATGAAATATTTGAATAGCATAAGGAGATAGGCATGAAATACTATATCGGGGTGGACGGCGGCGGCACAAAAACCGCATTCGCGCTGTTTGATGAAACAAAGGCTCTCGTGGCACAATACGAGGGTCCCGGCAGTAACCATGAAAACCTGGAGGGCGCTTTTGATGACGCCTCCGCCATCATCTGGGATGGCCTGCAGGCTCTACTCGGTATTGCGGGTAAGAGCCTTGCGGATATCCGTTTTACGCTCATGGGGCTGGCGGGTATTGACCACCCGTTTCAATACGACATCATGTGCGGCAAGCTGCGGGATTTTGGCTTGGAGCGTTTTGAAATTTTTAATGATGGCTTTATCGTTGTCAAAGCCGGCAGTGAAAGCGGAGCGGCCATCGGCTACAACTGCGGCACGGGCACCTGCTGCAACGCCATCGACTCCGAGGGTACGATGCTGCAGCTCGCGGGTCTTGGCATCTGCTCCGGCGACGTGGGCGGCGGCGGCTGGATTGCCATGCATACCTTCCGCTTGATTTACGACGAGGTCTACCTCGGCCTTCACAAAAGCATGCTCACGCCGCTGTATTATGAGGCGTTCGGTCTGAAAA